>JAPPAB010000179.1 GCA_026705765.1 Gemmatimonadota bacterium | reverse complement strand
CATCGACCAAAAACTGCTTCATCTCGTCGGTCAACAACGTGCCATTGGTCACAATACCAAAACCAACCTGCACACCCAATCGCGCTCCCAGGGATCTGGCAAACGGCACCAGCTTGAGTAGAAGCGGAAAATTCAAAAGCGGCTCCCCACCAAAAAAATCAATCTGGCACCGTCCGAACACCTGAGCCTCGGTGATGATCCAACGTATCGATTGCTCGGCAACGTCCGGTTGCATCAACATCGCCTTACCGCCGTAATCCCCGCCGTGGGCAAAGCAATAAGCACACTGAATATTGCACGTATGGGAAATATGCAAGGACACCTGCAGCCGATCTGTCTGCGAGACCCCACAGGCTGCCACCCCCTCTGTCGTCGGCACACTGGATACCAGGGGCAAAGCACCATCTGAAATCAACCCCACCTGAGCCAATTCCTCGATGGCCTCGACAATTTCCTCTGCCTCGTATTGATCGGTCAGCACCTGAACAACCCGGTCAACAGACAAACCCTCACAGCACGCTAAAATTGACTGGAACAGGGTATCCAATTCAAAAAACAGACCTGTCTCCACCTGATAGACAATCGGCTGCTTGTGCTCTTCAGTATGAAAAAGATGCATGTCGCATTTTTGAATACACAGCATAGACGCACTCCTCAGAAGCGAAATCACTTATCCTGCACATCAGCCTGATCAAAATCGTCCCAATCGTCATCGTCATTGGGAAAAGGCAGGGGAGGAACAGCTACCCAACCAGATGGACATCCTCCAATTTTGAGGCTGTTCGCAGACCGAAGCGTTTGAATATCGCCTTCTGTATCTATCGTTCCATTGATCAAAGTCAACTTGCGTGGCGTTGCCATGTCCTCCTCCTTATTGAGAATCTAACTGCCATCTTGCCCTTCATATTGCAAAATCCGTGCCAAAAATCGTTTCAACAAAAAAAAGCACTTGAAAACCTCTCAAGTGCTTAAAAAAACAAGGAAATAAAATTTAAGAATTACGTGTATAGCAAATGTGGCATCCAGGCATAAGTGTATATAATAGGATACACTTACAAACGTTTAGACAAATAAAATATCCGTAAATTACTGATTTATATAAGGATAAATACTGTAAATATACGGATACAGTGTTTACGACAGGAAACACCTGTTCAACATCTATCTCAATCCCAGACGATTGATCTTTTTATGCAGACCAACGCGCGTCATCCCCAATTCTCTGGCAGTATGCGTAATATTGCCCTTGCATTTCTCGAGTGCGGCTCGAATCAACCGCCTCTCATACTCCTGGACATGGTCTTGTAAACGCCCCTGGTATTCGACAGGGACATCTGGCACTGTGTGCCCGATGGATTCCGAAAACAAATCGGGCGTAATTGCACCTTCTTCTTCTGCCAATGCAACCGCACGCCGAATCTCATTCTCCAACTCGCGCACATTGCCCGGCCAGTCGTAATTTGTGAGCGCCCTGATTGCACCCACTGTCAATCCTCCAACCGGCTTGTTTGCCTCTTCTTTAGCCCGAATGAGCAGATGTTCAGCCAATAACGGCACATCTTCAAGATATTCCCGCAAAGGCGGCATATCGATCTGAATCACATGCAAGCGGTAATACAAATCCTCGCGGAAAGAGCCTTCTTCAACTTCTTTTTTCAAGTCTCGATTGGTCGCCGCAATAATGCGTACATCCACTTCGCGATCCTCTGTTTCTCCCACACGCCGAATCTCGCCTTCTTGTAACACCCGCAACAAACTCCTCTGCAACTGTGGCGGGGCATCTCCGATTTCATCGAGAAAAACCGTACCCCCATCGGCAGCCTCAAAAATCCCCGTGTGATCTTCACTCGCGCCAGTAAACGCGCCTTTTTTGTGCCCAAACAACTCACTCTGCAACAACTCTGGTGAGAGTGTGGCACAATTTTGCGACAAAAACCGCTGATCTTTGCGTCTGCTATTGTAGTGTATGGCACGCGCAGCCAATTCTTTGCCCGTACCTGTTTCGCCCTGCACAAGCACGGGAACATCACTACTTGCAGCGCGCTCTATAAGCCGATAGATCGCCTGCATCGCATCACTTTGCCCAAACATATCGCCAAGCTGGTGCCGTCTTTCGACCTGTTGCTGTAAATATTGAGCTTTCTCTTCCAATTGCTCGTACATCCTCGCATTGACCAGCGCCATCCCTACCAGATTTGCAAAAGCCTGTAAAAACGTCTGATCTGCTTTAGAAAATGCGTTGTCAATGCCGCGGTGATCTATATATAGCGCACCCATCACACCTTCATTCAGATGGAATACGGGCACAGATAATACAGATCGAATATGGTAATCTATCACGCTCTGGTAGCAATTTAACCTTTGGTCTATCTGGGCGTCCATACTCAAAACGGGTTCATTTGTCTCAATAACCCGGCGAATAATACCCCGACTCAGTGCTTCTGCATCATCGGCTTTTACATTGTAGTAGCGCACGGCATCGACCACAAAGCCTTTTGGGGTCTTATTTTTTATCGCAACAAGCACGCGCTCTGCTGGATAAACAGTCAACAAATTACCCAAAATCCGGTCCAATAGCACCTTGACATCGCGCTCTGTGGTCAATTCCCGGCTCACCTCGTAAAGCAAGCGCCAGCGATCAACACATAAAATCTCAGCACCGGGTGCGGCATCCTCGCTGCGAGAAGATTCATCCAATTGATTTAACAACACCTGTGTTTTTTCGAAAAAATAGGACATTTCCATTTCTTCAAACGCCTGTTTTGCCGATTCGAGATACTCTTGCGTTTTTGGTACATCACCTCGCTCAAGATAAAACTCTCCAGCCATCAGCAATGCACGCGCCCAAGGATCTCCTTTGGACTCCCTTCGGCATTCAATCGCCTGCTCAAAAGCCTCTTCAGCCTCGGTTATTCGCTCAGCTTGAGCCAAAGCCGCACCAATACCACAATACACCAGGGGCAATATACCCGTGAACATACCCGATGTTTGTTGCGTACCTTCACTGGCTCTTTCAGCCCATTCAAGAGCTCCTTCTGTATCTCCCATTTTTGCAGCAGCCGTTGCCGCAATAGCGTAAGCGCGATAGACATAATCTCTTCGCGGTGTTTGCAAAAATCGCTCTGCTGACGTCTCAGCATATTCCAATGCCTCTGAAAAATCACCGCGTTCCAGTGCTAACTCTCCCAGATAGAGAAAATTCACTGCCTCCCAGTACACAAACCCCCGCTTTTGCCATTCCCCAATAACCTCATAGCAAACGGCTTCTGCACGATTGAAATTACCCAGATAAAAATAAACTCTTTGAAGTAAATTGAGTGCCTCAATACGCTGGTATTCACGTCCAAATTTCTGTGACGTTTTTACAACCGCTTTTAGATGTGCTTTAGCCGTCTCAAATTGAAATCCCATTAATGCAGCCTGACCTTCTCGCCCCTGTATAAAAACTTCGTTTTCGGGATTTCCCAGTATATGACGTTTCTCTATTTCTCGACGCATATATGCAAGCGCTTCTTCGTGACGTCCAGACACATCGCACAAATAAGCCAAACTGCTCAATGCTTGAATTTCTCCGTCGAGATCACCCAATTCACGATAAAGTTGCAATGCCTCCAGCATATATTCTTCTGCAACTTCTCCATTTTGAAGTACGCTGTGAATAATACCTACATGAGTCAAAATACGCGTCTTCAAATCGTTCCTATCAGCGGGCAATAACGCCTGTGCCTCCTCTAAAAATTTCAGTGCCCTATTGTACTGACCGCAATTGCGCAGCGCATCTGCATAATCGCACAAAAATTCGATTTCATCTACTTGTGATTCAAAAGCATCATCCATCAGTTGTACAGCCTCAAACCGCATTCTTGCCTGGCGATACGCGTGTTTTTTCAACGCTTTTTTGCCCGATAGGCGCATATATTTCACAGCCTTATTTTGTTCTCCTGCCGCCGCAAAATGATCCGCCAATTCTTCAGTCAGTTCTTCAGCATCCTCCAACCCTTCCAGAGCATTGCCAATTTCTCGATGCAACAACCGCCGCCGCACATTTTGCATGCGGTCGTAAATTGCACGCCGATACAAACCCTGTGAAAAACGATACCGCTCTTCATCACCATAAGTAATCAACAGCCCTTCTTCAATCAGGCCCTCAAGCACATCCAGCAACTCCAACTCATCACCGAGCCAGATCGCAGCCAATAACTCAAAAGAAAAATCATTGAGAAAAACACACGCGTACTCCATTACCTGACGTTGCACCGCAGAAAGAGTAGTTATGCGTCTGTACAAAACCTCCGAAATATCATCGGATAACAAAGCTTCGGGAAAATCTCCCCACTGCCAATCGCCGTACACATTCTGCCGAACCACATCGGCATTTATCAGCGTCCTCACAGCCTCCACGACAAACAGGGGCTGCCCGCCCGTCTCTCTGAACAGAGTTTGCAATGCATCCTCCGGTATGGACCGCTCCCCCAACATCGACGCCGCTAAATACCCCACCTCTTCTCGCGGCAAATCTTCCAACTGAATCCGGGTCACCTCGGCAAATTCATTGCTGTGTATAAAATTTTCAACTTCCCCTGAAAGCGGTTCCAGATTAGACCATCGGCAAGTCAGGCACAACAAAAACGGGCACGGTTCTGAATCGCGCAGCACATACTGCAAAAATTCCAGAGTCAACTCATCAAGCCATTGAATATCTTCCAAACACAACACAACGGGCTGCTTCTGCCGCAGACGCTTTAACAACTGCAACCAGCGCTCCATCACAGAAAATTTGTCCGTCTCCAATGAATCGGGCACCTTCTCCACCAAATCCGTCGTCTTTACCCCCTGAAACGCATCAATCAACGCACCGTATATTTGTCCACCCTCTTCCCGACCTACGCCTTTCAAACACAGAAAATCGTGGATCAAAGCATCGCCCAATAGTTCCTCAATTAGTCTCGTTTTTCCCACCCCTGCCTCACCCGAGATCAAAACCACACGCTGCTCACCAGCCTGTACATCCTTAAACATCGCACGCAACAGCTTCATCTCGGACTCGCGCCCGACAAATTGCGGACGCATCACTTTCACGGGCACATCACGCTGCTCGTCATCAGATAGCACAAACCCCGATGATGCCACACCATTTAACGCCTGCACCACCTCTTCTGCCGACTGATAACGATCAACAGGCTCCTTTGCCAGCAACTTCAGCACAATTTGTTGCGTCTCTTCGGGAACAGCGATATGGACTTCCCCCATTGAGGGCGGTATCTCTCGAATATGCTTCAAAATAACGGATACTGGATTTTGTCCCGAAAATGGCGGCATGCCCAGAAGCATCTCGTACAAAATCACCCCCAATGAATACAAATCTGACCGATGATCCACCCATAACCCCTTACCCTGCTCTGGCGACATATATTCTGCCGTACCAATCGTCGCGCCCGTCTGCGTAATGGAAACGCTATGCAGATGTCTGAATTTCGCCAGCCCCAGATCCAGAATCGTCGTCTCAATCCCCTCTTCTGTTTCCAATACCATAATATTGGACGGCTTGAGATCGCGATGCACCGCACCCTGCGCGTGGATATATGCCAAACCCTCGACAATTTGTCGCATCAAAGCAAAAAAGTACGAAGCTCGGAATTGCCCTAAACGTGCACGATCAGCAATCATTTTTTCCAACGTCTTCCCGGGCAAATATTCCATTGTAAAATAGGGACGCTCTTCGGCAAAGCCCCAGGCAAAGGTACGTACCAGGCGCGGATGCTCAAATCTATTCAACACCTGAAACTCTCTGTGAAAACGGCGATGCACAGCCTTCTGATCCACCATGGTATTCAAAATTTTGAGCGCACACTCCCGGTCTTGCTCCAGGTCCAACACCCGATACACCTCTCCCATGCCCCCGGCACCCAGGTGCGCCTGGATCTGGTATCTTTTATCGAGAATGGTGCCGATTTCAAACATACGCGTTATTCTTTGTAAGGTTTGGTTGATATATGAGGTTAATCATGTGTCATGTTCAGGATTTTTTCAACCTTTTTGGCGACACGGGGCGCAGTCTGTTCTGTTGTATTTTTCAGACCCATCAAAAAACGTTGGGCAGAGTCATCAAACGACAGGCGATACTGCGCAACATGCGTTTCCAGCATATCCAGATCGCGCAACACCTCGTCCTGTAGCACGGGCAAGGGCATCACCCACAAACGCCTCAACAACGTCTTCATAATCAAAATCGGGTCATCTGGACTTTGCACCAAACGACTGTAAAAAACCCCCAGAGGCAACTCCCAATACAACTTCTGCACAATAAGCCCCAGATATTCCCGGTTCTTTTTGGCAATATCGCTCGCAGAAAAGCGATCAGACGCTGAACCTCGATCACCCTCGTGCATACGACATCGAAGCGTGGGTTGTTTGATAATACCAATCTTAAACCCAGCGCGTATTATGCGAATCCACATATCGTAATCTTGCCCGCGAATCAAACGCTCGTCAAAACAGCCGACCCTATCATAACACAACCGATGGGTAACCACAGTTGGACTGCACAACTCAAACCGCCCGAACAAATACATCACCATATCGCCTATGGGCGGCATCCGCGCTTCAAAAGACCGCATGGGCACATCGCTTCTCTCCCCCTCTATGAATTCATAGCCCGTATAGACAAACTTCAAATCCGGATCTTCTGCAAATTGCGCCGCGTGCAACTCGAGCTTATCTGGCAATCCAATATCATCATCATCCAAAATCCAAACATAATCACCCGTTGCATATCTCAGCCCCAGATTCACAGCAGATGCCTTCCCGCCATTCGCCTTTTCAACATAGCAAATCCGATCTCCAAATCGCCTGATCACCGCTGCCGTATCATCCGTAGAACCATCGTTCACCACAATGAGTTCAAAACTCTGATACGTCTGTTGCAAAACGCTCTCAACAGCCTCCCCAACATAGTTCGCGCGATTATATGTTGGAATAATCACTGAAAATTTTGGATTTCGCATCAAACTACACCTCTCAAAAAATAGAACAAAAAAACCACGCCTGAAGGACGTGGTTTTTGTTTGATCTAAATATGATCTTTGGAGTTACCCCGCTGTCCTATCCGACATTCATCACTTCCCTGACACCTGCAATAATATTATCCCGATCAGGAAAAACGTGATCTTCCAACTGGGGCGTGTAAGGAATGGGCACATGGAGGGCGCAGACGCGTTTGACGGGCGCCTTCATCTTTGCAAAAGTCTCCGCATCTTCGGTCGCCACAGCGGCAATCTCGGCTGAAGCGCCCGCCGTGGGACCCGCCTCATCCGCAATAACCAGCCGCCCGGTCTTTTGCACAGACGCGCGAATAGCATCGCAATCGAGCGGAACCAATGAGCGCGGATCCAGCACCTCAACCGAAACCCCCTCCTTATACAGCACCTCAGCAGCCGCCAGCGCTTCGTGAACCAGCCAGGCCAGCGCCACAATCGTGACATCTGCACCCTCGCGTTTAATATCCGCTTTGCCCAAAGGCACGGTATAAGGCTCTTCGGGAACCTCGCCCGCAAAATCCATGAGGCGATTGGACTCAAAAGAAATAACGGGATTATCATCCCGAATAACAGTTTTGAGAAGCCCCTTCATATCATAAGGCGTCGAAGGCAAAATCATCTTCAACCCCGCCAGATTCATAAACATCGAATACGGACTCTGCGAGTGCTGCGCCGCAACCCGCCTGCCACCGCCGACCGACGTGCGGAAAGTAATTGGAAACTTCACCTGCCCCCCGAACATATAGTGAATCTTGGCTGCCTGATTCACAATCTGATCCATCGCCACAAAAGAAAACGTAACCATACTCCAGTTAATAATCGGACGGAACCCAGAACCCGCAGCACCAACAGCAATACCTGTAAGCGCGCCCTCGGCAATAGGCGTGGCGCGCACGCGTTCAGACCCAAACTCTTTGACGAGCGCATCGGGCGCATCGGTTGACAGATGAAACGTCGTTGGATCACGCCTCATTTCTTCTACAAGAGCTTCCATCCCGGCCTGTGCATAAGAGATTTTTCTCATCGTATTATCCTCGACTCACTCGGCAAAAACATCTTCGATAGCAGCTTCTAAATCTGGAAATGGACTCTCTATGGCAAATTGCACCGACGCTTCAACCTCCGCGAGAATTTCACCATCCATCTCTTGCCACGCCTCCTGGGTAATACATCCCTGATCCATCAGACCCGCGACAAATCGCTCAATTGGATCTCTCTCCTTCCATGCGCGAATCTCGCTCTGCGGCCTTGGATCAGCCGCGCCAACCCTCTCCGTATGCCCCCGCCAGCGATAAGTCTTACACTCAATCAGCGAAGGACCCTCGTCCTTGCGCGCGCGGGCAACAGCCTCCTGAGCCGCGTCATAAACCGCCATCACATCATTCCCATCAACAACCACCCCCGGGATATCGTACCCCGCGGCACGCGCAGCAACATCGCTATGCGCCAGCGTACCTGCTGCCGGAGTGCTCGCCGCGTAAAGATTATTCTCGCAAACATAGATCATAGGCAACTTCCACGCCGCAGCAATATTAATCGACTCGTGAAACGGACCTGCATTGGATGCCCCATCGCCAAAAAACGAGACCGCAACGCGCCCCTTGCCCTCGAGTTGCGCGGCCAGACCAGCACCCGTAACAATCGGTATGCCACCTGCAACAATACCATTAGCACCCAGCATCCCAATACTAAAATCGGCAATATGCATCGACCCCCCTTTGCCCTTACAATACCCCGTCTCCCGCCCATAAAGCTCAGCCATCATCCGCTTCAAATCCGCGCCCTTGGCAATACAATGCCCGTGCCCGCGGTGCGTACTGATAATCTGATCATCCGGATTGAGCGCGGCACAGACACCCGTAGCAACGGCCTCCTCGCCGATATAACAATGAACAACACCGTAAATATCCCCTGCGCGATAATCATCAGACGCGCGCTCTTCAAAGCGCCGGATCGTTTGCATAATCCGCAGCATCTCGAGTTGTTTCTCCTGTGTAAGAGCCATAAAATAATCTCCCTCGGCGAATAGACGAATAGACGAATAGACGAACCCCGCTCAACCACCCCAAATTGTTGCAAACTCCGTCGTTGATTCGTTGATTCGCGCTTCTCACGCTGGCCTATCGCCCTTTTTAACCGGCGCTGTTCGGCTATCAACGCCCGGCAACATTTTTGACGGATCTCTCGTAACAATAACATCGATAATCGTAGGCGTATCGCGATTGGCAATCCCCTCGGCAAAAGCACCTTGCAATGCCCCGGGATCATCCACGCGAATACTCTGACATCCAAGCGCACGGGCCGTATCGGCATAATCCGTCTCGCTCAAATCACTCGACTGATAGCGCCCCGCATACATATTGTGCTGGAGAGCTTTAACATAGCCCGAAGCCGCATTATTCACAATAGCGAGGGTAAACCCAAGCTCAAGACGCCGGGCCGTCTCCAATTCACCGAGCACCATATTAAACCCCGCATCTCCGGTCAGACCAACAACGGGTGAATCACCCGCCGCGAGTTGCGCGCCCATCGTACCCGGCAACCCGTAACCGATAGACGCAAATCCGCGATTGGCAATATACGTGCGCCCAGACCGGGTTGAATCGTAGAGCAAACCAGTCCAATGCGCGGCAAACCCACCATCCACAACGAGAATACCGTCTTCGGGCATCGCATTTTGCAATTCGCGCACCACCCGCGCCATATTGACGGGTCTCTCGTCAGACGCATAACGCGGCTCTGCCTCGGCTCGCCAGACAGCCATCCGCTCTGAGACCTCGGCCAAATAGCCCACGCGCATCTCCTGTATCGCCACCCGATCAGAGGACAAACACGCATGAAGATCGCGCAAGCCCTCAGCCGCATCGCCCCAGAGTGAAACTGTAGCAGGCGTCGTGCGCCCGATTTCTTCAGCCACAATATCGAGATGAATAAAAGGCACATCGCGCGGAATCAAATCATAGCGTTTCGTGGCAATCTCGCCCATCTTGCAACCAACCGACAGAATACAATCTGCAGACGCAATCAAATCATTGGCAATCCGAGACCAGCGTCCGAATAACCCCACGCTAAGCGGATGAATACAGGGAATCGCGCCCTTGCCACTCAGCGTTTGCGCAACCGGAATACTAAACGCCTCCGCAAAGCTCTGCAACTCGCAATAAGCGCCAGAAAGATGGACACCACCGCCAGCGAGAATAATCGGCCGCCGGGCATCGCGCAAACACTCCGCCGCACGCGCAACCGCATCTCGACCCGGGCGCGAACGCTGTGCGGGAATACGCAGCGTTTCTGGATCCACAAAAAAATCCGCCCTGGGATAATCATACTCCCCATGTGCAATATCCTCGGGCACATCCAGCACAACAGGTCCCGGTCTCCCCGACGTGGCAACAGCGTACGCGCGCCGCACAAGCTCGGGAATGCGATTGCCGCTCTCGACCCGAATAAGCGCTTTAGCCGCTGGCGCCAAAATCTCCGTCTGACGCGCCTCCTGCGTCATATTCTTCCACGAATGCTCGCGATTGCTATTGCCCACAACAACAATAAGCGGAACACCCGCATTGAGAGACTCCACCAATCCCGTAACCAGATTCGTCGCCCCGGGACCGAGCGTCCCATCGCATATACCGGGACGACCAGTTACGCGCGCCCAGGCATCCGCGGCAAAAATACCACAGCGCTCATCATTGATCAACGTATGCGAAAGCCCAAGTTCGCGCACCGCATCGTAAAAAGGCAGAAGCTGAAACCCCCCCATACCGAACATAGGCGCAGGATTGTGAAGGCGAAACATCTCGGCAAGCGCCTGCCCGCCATTCATGTGTACATCTGAAGACATAGAAACTCCATATCCAAATACATAATGTAGGGGCGGTGCCCCCGTGCCCGCCCGTTGGGTGGCGGGGTTTTATACCAGCCTCTCCCCAAACTCCGGAACCGTCATCCCCGCGTTAACACCACATCTCTCCGCCTGTAAATTGACATACGACAGCACACCGCTCTCCCATGCGGAAACCGCATCGCCGATACAGGCGGTCATCGCATCCACTGTCCCCGCGGGAATACCAGCGCGATCCAGAATCTCAAGACGCCGAACACCCGCCCGATCAACACCGACCCCCGCATCGTTAAACACTGCGCCCCTCGCCTCTGCTGCAATACCATAATCGGGCCTGCCCGCAATCACCCCACCGTGCGACCCCGTAATAATAAACGCACCTGCATCCTCAGGCGTAACGAGCGATGCAGAATCACATGCAAGAGTGAGAACAGGCACCTCCTGCAACACAGAACGCGATTCCTCATAGTCCGGTACATCCCCTCCAAATGGCTTACCATTACACAAAACCTCAGCCGCCTCTCGGCAAGCCTGCCCCTCTTCACAGCCGAGCGACCGGGCCATCTCATTGCAAAAACTAATGCGCCCGCGCTCGAGCATATCTGCCCCATCTCCAATGCGCGCAGACGAATGTGCAATCGCGGCAGCCGCGAGCCCGAGACCTTGCAAATAATCGAGCGACCCAATCCCCGCATTATCCTTCCCAACACCCGCATCGTTAAAAATAACGCCCCGAAGACCCGCCAATGCCGCGAGATACCCACAATACCGCCCTCCATGAGAAGCGGCAACAAGAACAGTCCCCCGCAACTGCGAGCCGAGCTTTGTAATACTATCGGCAACTTGAATCGCGTCCATAATAGCCTCTAATTGTACTATTGTATATATTTTTTTACTTTTTATGCGTATTTTATACGTATTTGTTTTATTTTCAAATCTATATAAAACAAATACTTACAAAATTGATTGCGTCTAATTGCGTAATTGATTGCGTTTTTTGGCTTATTTTTTATCTTCACGCAATTCCAGATGGCGGTCGCCCTGGATACCATCTGGCCCCTTGGTAGCTCCAACTTAGAGATACGTTGTGCAATCAAATGGGTCAAGTCTAAATTTACTTTTAATGGAATGCTTATCCTGGTGGAGAATACGTCTTTGCCGGGATCGCCCGGTAAAACTCGAGCTTCTCCCGGTCCAATCGGCCTCTAATCCCACTCAAGTGGGTATCAATCAAATCTCGCCGAACAGATTCCATATCGGGATCCTCAAAAACATTATTCAGTTCGTAGGGATCATTTTGACAATCGTACATCTCAACCGGCTTCTCAGACACAGATTCAACCACCAGCTTGTATCGCCTATCAAAAACCATAGTAAACCCATCGACCTCACTAAACACAGCGTCTTTGCCCTTTTGCGCGCCATCGGCATCTGGACCTGCCAACACCTGCGGAGCAAACGAAACCCCATCGCTATTCTCCAAAGACTCTGCCCCTGCAACATCTAAAACCGTAGCCGTGATATTCAAGCAATCCGTCAGTCCTTCAGAGGTCCATCCAGACTGCCCCCCTGGAGGACGCACAACCAGAGGCACCCGTACAGCCATATCGTAAAAGACCCCTTTGTGGCTCAACCGATGATCCCCAGCCATCTCACCGTGATCCGAACTGTAAATAATCCAGGTATTGTCCAAAATGCCCTTTGCCTCAAGAGCTTCGATAATACCCCCAATTGCATTGTCAATCAATGTAATCTTTGCATAATAATTGATAACCAGTTGTTTCTTTTCTTCTTCGGTCATCGTTTTGGCATCGCCAGCGCGAAAGAGCGACCGCACAATATATTTGGGATACGGTTCTTTGGGCAAATCCATAATACCCAAAGGAATATCATCCATACTGTACATATCCCGATACTCCTGTGGCGAATCAAAGGGATTGTGCGGACCCGGAAACAACACCTGCAGATAGAACGGCTTGTCGCCATCGTAATCGCGCACCCATTCTGCGGCCGTACGCCCGGTATAACTGTCCAAATGACATTCAGAAGGCAATGGACAGGGCGGATCTTCCCAGGCCCGTGCCCTGCCCTCTTCCAGACGCGTCTTTGACCTGACCACGTAGTCTCGGTGCGTCTCCCACAAACCCAATTCTTCGAGATAATCCGAATACTGCGATTTGTTCACTCCCGACGCGTGTGGACCGTGCATCTCCTGAATATCTACAAACCCCCAATCTTCCAATATTGCCGTCTTTTCCTGACTTTTTGTACCGCCCGTGTGCGTATATAAGTGGGTCTTGCCCACCAGAGCAGTATGATAGCCCGCATCGCGCACATTTCGCACATGACTGGGACCACGCTGATCGGCCGCAACAATATTCTGCCAAACACCGTGTTCCCGCACATACTGCCCCGTCATCATCGTCGCTCGCGCAGGCATACAAATCGGCCCATTGGTATAACACTGGCTAAACACCACCCCTTCGGACCCCAGACGATCCAGATGTGGTGTTTTGATCACCGGATGCCCGGCGCACCCCACTGCATCACCGCGATGCTGATCCGAATAAATGAAAACGATATTGGGTTTTGGCATACACACCTCCAGTAAAGAACTTCGTCAACTCCGTCTTGCAATACTATAATTAAAAATCAACGGGGAGCATCGCTAAGTCAATGTCTCCCCGTCACTTTTATCCCTCTTATCGGAAAATTCTTTTGTCACACTTCCGCATCAGCAGGTCGGATCGGTTCAACACGCTCGTGTCCAATCACCTTTCGGGCATATAGTAGGCAGGCTTGAATATCTTCATGTGTCAGCCAAGGATACCCTTTAAGCAGCACCTCAGAGGTATCTCCTGCTGCGAGCATACTAAGGACATGTTCAACAGCAAGCCGACGTCCTCGAACAATAGGTTTACCTCCAAAAATCTTCGGGTTGATCGTAATTCGTTCCAGGAGTTTTTTTTCATCCATCTTTCATTTTCCCTCCGTTTCTGAATTCCTTTCTCTAAAAAAGATATGTTATCCACTAAAACGGTTCAAGTCCAGATAGAACAAAATATACTCATGTTATTGTACACATCCAAGATACAAAATCCGGACCTAAAATCTACCAATTGACCAAATGAACGATATAAAATATCTGTAGAGAGAGTTTTGGGCCTTGACGCCTTTTCGTTTGACATTCGACTTCGGTTCATATACATTTCAGACCTAATGAAGACAGACGCACTGCTCTCTGAGAAAAGTAAAGGACATACTTTAGTACACATCCTCGGATTTTGTAGAAACGGCCTTAAAAAGAACATTCCAGAAACACATAAAAATAATAATTAAATTGGGTGGGCGATTAGCTCAGGTGGTTAGAGTGCTTGCTTGACATGCAAGAGGTCACTGGTTCAAGTCCAGTATCGCCCACCATCAAAAACAATGGGTTACGCAAATTTATGCGCAATCCATTTTTCTTTATCGAAAAACTCACCGGCTCTGAAAGTATGCTGCCTCAGTGTGCCTTCTTTTGAAAAACCGACTTTTTCAAGGACGCGCGTGGAACCATAATTCCTGGAAATCGACCTTGCTTCGATTCGATTCAATTTGAGGTGTTCAAAACCGTATTCTACAATTGCAGCAACAGCATTTGTCATAATTCCGCAGCCCCAGTACTCTTTTGCGAGGTAGTATCCAATTTCGGCTCTTGAATGTATAGCGTCGAGATAAATATAGTGACATCGACCAATGGCACGATTATCCGCTGTTATGACCCAATAAATCGATTGTTTCTTCACAAACTGTTCCATCATAAGTTCAATCCATGATTGGACCTCTTCAAGCGTTTTTGCATGTAAGCTTGTAAATTGGGTTACCTCTTTGTCTGACATAAATTGGTAGAGAGAGGGCGCGTCCTCAGGTTTTATTCCGCGCAGGTTATAAGATCCGATTGGGAAGGATGGAACTTTCGATGGAAATCGGTCTGTTTTCATATTCGAAGATGGTTTCGGTGATTGGCAGCACGCACAAATTCAGTCACAACAGACAGATAGTGAAAGACGTTAGAGAACATTGCGCTTACCTTCTACAAGCGCGTCGTATTCCTCCAACTGCATACGGAGTTCCTCACATTGACTTCTCAATGCATCCTGATGAGCTTTCTGAAGTAGAGGATGAATATTCTTATCTTTAGTCTGAGCCAACTCCGCTAAAGCGCCCTCAAACTTCCTTATCTGGGCCTTAGTAATCCGATATTGTCTCTCATTTTTGATCATATCTGCCCCCTCTTAAGTCTATGGTGTCTTGCGGGATCGAGGTCGAGACCCTGGAGATAACCTCACCACCTTCAGAAAGAATTTCGGCAATTTTATCCAGATATGCTTTCAGGGACAAACCGTGACTTCTTGCCAGAATCCCCAGCGTATCCACCTTTGTCCGTTCTCCCTTTTCGATTCTGCGCACCTGGCGTTCCGAAAGACCTTGAATATCGGCTTGCTTAATCTCGCACTGTTTTCGAAATGCGGCAACCGCCTCTCCGAACCGAATGCCAGACATCAATCTTTCCCGATCCTTTTTCTCTCGCCACATATCGTCTTTCAGGTAGCGCACAGCATCCAGGTCGATATGTACATCAGCCTCAGGCCAGTGAATATAACTGCCTTCGCTGGAGATGGTAAACGAAGAACGCTGTTCTTCTGGAATACGCTTGAGTGCGGGCATTTCTTCAAAGCCAACTCTGAACAGGGTATGGTCACAGGCCATGACAAAGAGCTCACCATCAACGACCTGTGCAGTGGCAATCAGCTGATCCGGACATCCAAGACTCCAGGCCGTGAGCACGCGCTTTGGCACATCCTTATCCGAATGCACAAGAATGTTTCGAGTCATTCTGAGTTTAGCCTCATAAAGTGGTAAAAACTGAGCATCTTCATCTTCTCGGATAAAAAGGATCCGAAGATGGTTTCGATGATTGGCAGCATGCACAAATTCAATGACAACAGGCAGATCGGGAACAGAAATAAGCACAAAAATATCCCGAGAATTTATCCTTTGCAATAAAAATCTATCTTTTTAAGCATAATCTCAAGCCTGTAGTTGTAGAAATTCATCTTGCAGCCATTGGTTCACAAAGCTACATTTATTTGGATTTTTCAACCGTTCTATACGTTCGCTTGTTGTTCGGCTTGAATTGAAGATAACAGGAGCATCAAATATGGCAGATAATATTCCAATCGAACACCGGTTCCATTTTGACCTGAGTGGCTTTCTGATCCTGCGCAATGTATTGACACCCGAAGAATGTGAAGCCACTCTGAATGTCCTGTCTGATTTAGAAAGCAGGACATATAAAGATGAGTGGATGGCATCTGCACCCACTTTTGGCAGACCAAAACCACTACCAACCTGCGATAAGAGTCGAGAATTTCAGGTCCGTTTGAATGGTCTCTTACGGCTTGATCCCGTTTTTGATCTGATGATCGCACATCCGAAAGTCGTGCCTTATCTGAAGGCATTTATGGGCGAACCTCAACTCATCAACACCTGGTCAATTTCTAAATTCAAGGGAGCGCAACAGGGGGGATGGCATCGCGGCGTGCCAACGACGGATTACAGTTATAGAAACGGCGATATTCGCTCTCGAATGCTCAATACCGTGTATTTTGTAACAGATAATGGACCCGACGACGGATGTGTGGTGGCTGTGCCGGGTTCACACAAGAGCAATTTTGATCTGAACTGGCAGGCGTATCAGGGATTGGATCTTCCAGGCGCCGTCGCAGTAACGGGCAAGGCAGGCGATGTCTTACTCTTTTCCGAGACCGTCATCCACAATGGACTGCCCAAGACCACAGAGCCAGTGCGATCCAATCTGTATTTCAACTACACACATGCACATTATAATGTGATGATGCGCGAGCCGCCAAATGGATACCACAGATGTCTTCCGCCAGAGATCCGCGAACGGTTTAATGAGGCGCAAAAAGCAATGACGCGGTGGATGGAATTAGCAAGGTGGGATGTGTAGTACTTGTTGGATTAAAAATAAATCTCTCTATCAAAACCGACGGTTGATTTACCTATGATGCGTTCTAACGCTTCACACTCTATTGCCCACAAACGGAAGAATCACATATGGCGAAACCGAATATTCTGCTCTTAATGACGGATCAACAGCGCGCAGATGCGCTGGGCTGCACTGGTGGCTGGGTTGAAACGCCGAATATGGATCGGATCGCAAATGAAGGCGTGAGGTTTTCTAATTGCGTTACGAATTCGCCTATCTGTGTACCTGCAAGGCTGAGCCTGGCTACGGGACACTACCCTCACAATACGGGTGTGTGGAATCATCAGAACCATACCCTGTCGGCCGACGCGAAAACGTGGACCCAGGTTGTCAGGTCCTGTGGGTATCGAACCAGCCTGTTCGGCAAGACACACCTGCATCCTACGTCAGGTGACTTGCGCAGTCGAGAGCACCTGCTGCACGCCTATGGGCTGGATGATGTGAATGAAATTGGGGGCCCACGGGCGTGCGCAAACTGCGTTTCTCATATGACTTCGATGTGGGAAAAAAAGGGTCTGTGGAAAAAGTACAAAGCGGACCTCGCTGAGCGTTCCAGAACCAAACGGTACCTGGTGCGGCCCTCGGCAGTGGGGCTGGAGGACTATTACGATATATATGTAGGCCAGCAGGCCAAAGGCTATATAGAAAGCTATGATCGCTCCGAGCCGTGGTTTTGCTGGGTGAGTTTTGGCGGACCACATATGCCTTATGACACACCTGAACCGTACGCGAGCAAGTACCACCCCGACGCCATGCCCAGTCCGGTTCCTTATCCCGGAGATGAGCGCAAGCGACCTCGGGGGACCCTGGATGATATCCTGGACAACAGGCCCACATTCGACCCTGGAGAAGAAAAGATACTACGAGCGGATTACGCCGGTAACGTGACTCTGATTGACGACCAAATCGGAGAGATCCTATTGGCGATCGAAGCACGTGGTGAGCTTGACGATACGGTGATTCTTCTGGTCTCTGATCACGGCGAAATGAACGGTGATTGTGGGATTCTGGCGAAAAGCAATTTTATGAATGGCGCCGTTCGCGTACCCCTGGTGATTCGGACCCCTGACACCGTCGGCCGTTCGGCTGCTGGAAAGACATGCGCAAGCCATACGGAGTGGTTTGATGCGGGGCCGACACTAGCTGAACTAGCGGGAGGGGAAATCGAGTATCCCCAGTTTGCGAAATCCCTCTGCCCGATGCTTGCAGACCCCTCGATCGAACACCGGAGCGAGGCGATTTCAGAATATGGCGGAGATGTCATGCTGTTGAATCATGATTGGAAGATTGCACTCAACAAAGAAGGAGAGGCCTACCTGCTGTTTGACGTGAAGAACGACCCGAGTGAGGTGAATAACCTGGCCGGAAGAGCCGATATGGCTGACGTGGAGAATTCTCTGAAGCTGAGGATCCTGGAACGAATGATGGAGAGTCAGGTTTATACAGGGGCCAGGTTCGCGGGTTGATTTTCATTCGAGAATGCCTAATCTCGCCAATCATCGCATACCCCCTATATCCTTCTAAGCATCCAGCCACGCATCCTCAAACACCCGACACCCGACGCCCTCCTGCCCCATGGAACTGCAGGCATAGAGTGTGATATACTGGGATTCATTGAGAGGACCAACAGTACTGTACGAGAAAGTCTCCGGCTCAATGACCTTATGGCGCCATGTCTGACCTTCGTCATCGCTAAAATAGATCGCACCGCGCTGGCGCTCTGTGGCGTGCTGCCGCTCGGATTCGGGCAGGCCGGAACCATTGGGAATAGAAAAGAGCAAACGCCTCCCACCTCGGGCAAGCGTACCGTGGCAAAGCACCCCGCTGATATCGACGAGAAAAGGCCGGGACCACGTCTTCCCGCAATCCGTCGAAGTATGGGCAACGCGCTGCATAGGACCGGGACGCACATCCGAGAATGGAACGTGGGCTTCAAGCATACCGCGCGAATTCAGCCTACGAACGAGCAACAATTCCTCACCGCGGTTAATCGACACAGCGGAAGCTTCATTAGCCAGATAATCCGTAATAAAACCATCCACGCGCCAGGTCTCACCCTGATCATCGCTATAAATAACGGCAGAACCGGACTGGGGATGGTTGCGAAAATAATTCGTAACGGCCTCTCCCTCGGGCACCACAGTAACAGGTCCCCCCAGAACGTACCGCCCCCGATATGGACCTTCAGAAATCGCGTGGACCTGACCCACCGCGTTAAACATAATCAGCGTACCATCGGAATACCGGTGATTCAGAGGCGACCGGTCCCCGAGCAACGTCTCCATAGTCCAGGTATCGCCATCGTCATCCGAATCAAACCGGCAAAGAACCATAGGCGTATCGCACCCCACGGCATCGATATCGATACCGGACTGCGCCCGCATCTCGCCGTAATCCTTGTCGTAAATATTCTCCGTACCCCGCAAATCAACCATAGACAGAACGGACACGCGCTCGCGTCCATCTCGTTCGGAAAGATACGCAGACACCGCGTAGTGGGTGATCCGTCCCGAAACAGCCCTCGCTGGCGACCACGTCGCGCCCCAATCACGACTCCTGCTCGTCAGGATCACCTTCGGATCGTCGTCGCGGCCGCCGCGCAACCTGCCCTGACAAAAGGCAATCAACACGCCAGCGCGCGTAACGACATACGACGGCTGAAACGTGCGACACACCACCTCACCATGCACCTCAGAGCCAGGCTCAAAAGCCAGCGTCCGTTCACTCAAACCATTTTCAAGCTGCCTCATACGGGCCTCCCATAAAAAATAGCCACCGGATCACGCGATCCCCGCAAGCCAGTTCACAATAGAAGCGACCTCTTCCCCTTCGGACGCCTGTGTTTCGATCAAAAAACCCTTCTCCGCTTTCAGATTCGAGAATACCCATTCCACTCAAACCGTGAAGAGGTATAGATCGTCGGTCGCCTGAGCACCGGCGAAAAAAACGGGCAGACCGTCACAGATCAAATCGGTCTTGCACACATCGTGGATCGTCGGGGCCCTGGGATATCCGTCGCCAAAATCTCCGTAGGGAAACGCAAGCCTATCGGTTTCGTGCAAAAGGTCGCCATCGATGTCAAAGCGGCGCACAATATTCCCGGATCCGACGATCAAGCACTCACGGTCCCGGTCGAGATAAAGCCCCGTACAGGTCGCGGAACCAGTACAGGGGTAATTGCCCAGGAACTCCGGGGCATCAGGATGCTCCACATTGAGAACTGTGACCGATGGATCCAGCAACCATTCCCTCCTGGGATCCTGGATCCTTGAAATACCAGTTGCTACATAGGCGCGCTTCCGGTACAGGATAATGCGGTTCGAAATGTTCATATACCACCTCGAAGGCTCACCTCCGTTGGCAAGCGTCCAGCCGCATGGATCGGTGAATCGTCCATCCTCATCCACAGCGTCCGGAAAAAGGCCGAGAGGGGTCTCTACCCTGCCATCGCCTCTGAATCCCGTCACGCCAACCAGGGATCCTTCATGGCTTGCCCCATGGCAGCGGGGGAGCACATCTTCGCGCACGCCGATTTCAGTCAACTGGCCATCGTCCTCAACGCGTACAACTTTGATGACGTTTCGCTTGCTGACGGCGAGCACCGTGTCGGCAGCCACTTCAAAATCGTTGACTTCCGGAGCAAATGCGCTGCAGTCGATGGGGACGAGATCCGCCTTCGAGAAGCGCATGCTTTCGATCCCGCGATCACTGCCCACCATCAGATATCCGTTGCAAAAGGCGACTGACTGGCAATCGGGGCGGTCCGGCAAGTCCGCAACCAGTTCAGGGCGTTCGATGTCACTCACATTCCAGAACGTGACGCGATTGCCGTATTTTGACGGTGCGGCCACCAAACCGTCTCCGAGATACGCCGCCGCATGCGGCCCACACCCCGGGTACCGCCAGTAGTTTTGTATGCGCATATGACCCCCAGTAAAGCGCGAGCGGTTTATCCAGATCCTCCATCGCGAAACCGCAGCGAATAGAGACCCACATTCTTGAGGTAGAAGCGGAGGAACACAGGCATGCCCATGAGTTCTGCCATATCCTGCTTGTTTTTCCACGTCACTTTGTGCTCGACAAGGTCAACAGCCTGTGTGGTGCAATCGGCAAGGGTGAACCCGGGCACGGGACTCGGGGCACCGCTCTCACCGAAACGCAGCACTTCAACAGCGAATTCGGGCGGAACAATCGCCGTGGTCGGATCGCTGTTATAACCGTCGGCCACAGTCGTATTGACGATCAGTTCCGGTGCGGCAACAACCATTTCGCGAGTGAGCAGAAAGCCACCCGTGTGCGCACCCATCTGCGCGACGAATCGATCCTGGAGGAATTGCGCCCGGCCGATGCCCGAGACATTGTTCCTGTTGCCCTGTGCCTGGCCGTGGCGGGATCCGCGATAGTAGATAAAATCCGTATTTCCCATGCTCACAATGCCTCCGGCCCCCGAGGTAGAACCCGAGTCGAAAGCGTCGGATCCGCCATGGGGAAGATATACAGGCCGGTCGGGCAGCATATTCCAGTGCAGGCCATCGCTGCTAAACGCCAGATGCAGATGGAATGCCATGTGCGGCGGAGGCCCCATACTTCCGATAAAACCGATGAAATGGCTGCCTACCCGAGAAACCACCATGTGGTCGATATCCGGATCATCTACTTCTTCAGGCCACATCACCACCCGGGGCTGGCCAAAATCATACGGCGTCTCCCCAACCATCACCGCTGTCCGGCGCTTGAAGTTGTGCTCCGTCGGTCCACCCGGCACATCCCCAACACCAGCGGTACACACGGGCCGCCCGAACATCAGCCAGCGCTCCCGAACAGGGTCGAACACCATGTTTTGCCATGTATCCCGCAGACCGATGAAAGCCGGGTTCGACGGATCCTCCCGCCAGTGAATCCCATCATCCGAATAAGCCAGACACAGACACCCATAGCCCTCGGCCAGATTGTCCTTGTAAGTCATCAGAAAACGGCTCTGCTGCGCGCCACCGAGGGGGTTCCACATCACGCGCACCCCCTGGGCCTTTTGCTGTCCCGTAACCACCACATTGGTCCTCTCATATTGTCCGTACGGCTTGCCCTCCAGCATCGGCTTGTCCCAGTGTACCCCGTCCGGGCTCTCGGCATAGCAGACAAAATAGGGATACCCGTGCCGCTCTGCCTGCCAGTCTTTGAAGCGGAACTGGTGCATCCACGCGTTCCAATCGGTCCCGGCATACCACATGCGGAACACGCCAGCTTCATCGTCGTAAATCACATTTTGCTGACCCACCGAATCTTCCCACGGCCTGTCGGGCATGAGCACGGGGTTGTGCGGATCCTTAATCGGCACATTCAGCACACGACTTACCCCCCAGCGGTCTTCCACCGTGGCATTATCGATCAGCAATACGGTTTCCGTACCAACCTCAAGTGGCTCTCCTGCGCAGTAGGATTCCAGATTCATGTCACAACTCCTTTAATCAAAAGGCTGCTCTGAGTGATAAATCTCCCGATCCGCCTCCAGCAGAAACGAGCCATCTGACTGTTTAATCCACTGCGGAACATCGGGATGACCTTCTCTATTCGGCACAACTCCCATCAAAATGGGATCCTCTGTCTCCTCGAGAAACGCGATTAATTGCCCCTCCAGATCATCGCGAACCTTTGAAAAACGCGGATCATCTGCAACATTGTTCAACTCATACGGATCGTCTGCCAAACTGTAAAGCTCCCGTGCCGGTGCCGGTCTTGAAAAAAGCGCCTGAACAACCTCTCGTCTATTCTGAAAACGATTCACCCACCCATTATCGACATAATTCGGCACCCGCGCAAAGTTGCGAATCAGCTTGAACTGATCCGACCGAACACACCGCATCGGTGTGTAATACCAGTTCCCAGCACGCCGCCCCCAGGTTTGCTCGCTAAACACCACAGACCGGCCAGCCCAACCCGCACCGGAAAACAACCCCTGAAAACTCCGACCCAGAATACCACCCGGTTTCTCCAGGCCGCACAAATCCATCAACGTCGGCAGCAGATCCAGATTGCTAATCAAATCACCATGCACAGCACCAGGAGCAATCTCGGGAGGGTACCTCATAAGCAAAGTCGTTCGGATACCCGCATCGTAAAGTGTGTGTTTTGCCCGCGCAGTCGCCACACCGTGTTCGGTAGTAAACACCACAACGGTCTCATCGGCCAGCCCACGATCATCAAGTGCATTCAAAATCCGCCCCACTTTTTTATCCAACGCCCCAATCTGCCGACACAACGCGGCGAGATCTTTGCGCACCTCCGAACAATCGGGCAGATCCGGAGGCACAATCATCCTCTCCGCAAGATCTGGATCGTAATCCAGACCAAAAGGTCTATGCACCTCCGAGAAAGAGACCTGCAAAAAAAAGGGACGCTCAATAGACGGTGCCTCTTCTCGCAAAAAACGCTCAGCTAGCATTTCCACACCAGCCTTCCCCGCCAGCACACGCGCAAATCCCGCCCAGGATGGATCATTCGGAATCATCAACCGGTTGCTCAGCACCGTCTCATAGCCCGCATCCTGAAAATAACGCGCCATACACACGGCATCATCCGCATAGGGAAATTGTCCCCACACACCGATCATGTGCGGCATCTGGCTGCAATACAAGCCAACGCGACTGGGAATACAAATAGGTGCCGTCGCGATAAATTGCGAAAACCGGGCACCCTGCGAAGCCAACCGATCCAGATTTGGCGTCGATACATCGGGCCGGTCATAACAACCGAGCCAATCGCCCAAATCGTGACAGTCGATAAACACAACATTGGGTTGTTTCATTCTCTGGGTCCTCTATACCATCGCAAAAGCCCCGAAGTGCATTATCTCCGGGGCTTCACAGTAATTCCCACACCCTATCCAATCGCTGATCGCTTTGGTAGTGCGGCTCTAAACGCCGCCACACTCTCCCAATCGGGACCCAGTGCGTGCCGCGAGAAGATCGGATCTGGCTGCCGATACATCAAATGCGCCGTGCGCCGAATCCGCTGCGTCTGCCGAACAGTCCCACAGTGATAACTGGCAATATTGAACATCACAGCAGACCCCGCTGGCGCGTGGACATCGACCCGACCAATCCGTCGGGGATTTGTGCGACCAAAAGAATCCGTCCAGATCGGCTTATCCGGATCCACATACGCCGTCTCACCATCGTCAATCCGCAAAACACCCTCACCCCATCCGGATTTCCCCTCCCGCGTCTTGGGCAATTGACGCTTGGTCTCGGCACTCTCTGGAATAAGACTCGTACAGTGGGACTCGGCATCCACATCGTCCAGATAGTAAATCACCTGTATCGCCGGAGCAAAAAACGCATTCCTATCCGCACCCTCCACAATACCGTTGTATTCCCGGTGCCACTGCCGCGAGAGACAGAGCGGATCGCCGCCGTCAATATCCTCTGGCGGATCGGCGGCACACACCTCGCGCCGCAAAAAACTCAGACTGCTAAACTGAACACCCGCTCCGAGAATGCGATGCACCAGCGGCGCAACCGACGGATGGTGAACCAGGCCATCCAGCGCCTCTGTCCTGTGCATCAACTCCGGCGCCCTGCAGCCCACTGCTACGTGCCCCGGACGTGGTCCAGGCTCCCATTCCTTCGGGTTCGCGGCCACATCGGCGTCAATCCCGTCGTTAATCGCCGCCACCTCCTCGGGTGAAAGCGCCCCCTCCACCACGGCATACCCGTTCTCATCAAAACATCTCAGTATCTCGTCCATCGCATCGCTCCTTAGAAAAAGACGTCGCGTCAAACCGAATATTTTTCAAGAACATCCCGGTCAATCTCAATCCCCAGCCCGGGACCCTGGGGAACCGCGAGAAAACCATCCACAGGCAAAATAGGCTCTTTGGACAACCCTGTTCGAAGCCCATTTTCCGTCATATCGCATTCAAAAAAAGAAGGAACTGGATTCACAGAACCGGACGCATCTGGCATCGACGCCTGCCAGTGCAGGGTAGCGGCAAGACCAACGACTGCCCCCCACATATGCGGCATAACCGGAATATAATTGGCACTGGCCATCGCCACAACCTTTCTCGCCTCTGTAAACCCGCCGACAATCGCAATATCCGGCTGCACGATATCCACCGCCCGCCGCTGGATAAACTCCCGAAATGCCCAGCGACCCTGCAAACCCTCGCATCCCGCAATCCGCATCCCGAGCGCCCTTTTAATTTCCACATACCCGGCCACATCATCCCTCGAAATCGGTTCTTCAAACCAGAACAGATCGTACGCCTCCATCCTGCGCCCCACATCAATCGCCGTACCCACATCATAAGCCAAATTTGCATCCACACACAAAAGAATATCATCGCCAATCGCCTTCCGCACAGCAGCCACATTCTGCTCATCGTACGCCTTTCCCAATCCAACCTTCATCTTCATCGCGGGAAAACCCTGATCCACATATCCCCTGGCCTCATCCATCAACACCTGTGTATTATCCGGCCTGTCCTTCCTGAACAACCCGCTGGCATAGCACGGGATACGATCCCGAAATGCACCCCCCAGAAGGCGATAAACCGGCACATCAAGTGCCTTACCCATAATATCCCACAACGCAATATCCACGCCACTGGTCGCGCCCACATTCCTCAGACTCCCCGAATTGTTCAGCGCGTCCCAGATCACTTCGCAATCGAACGGATCCCTCCCGATCACATGCCGCTGAATATCCGACTCACCCAGCGACCCCGCCCCCTGTCCCCATCCCGTAATGCCCGCATCGGTAGAAATCTCCAATAGGATAGACGACCGCTCCGTAATCCACGTAAAAGAATTTCCGAACTTCTCGGTCACGGGATAGCGCAAACGATGATATTTAACATCCGTAATCTTCATATTCTCTCCCATACATTGATCCAAACATCTGGCAACCGAAAATACAACCCCATTTTACCAAAGTCAACCAGCACCGAACTACAGAATATCATCTTTCCCATCTGGACTTGCAATCCATTCCAACCTTGCCCATATTTGAATAACAAACCGAACCCACTGATCAAAGATGAGCAACGTAATGACGCTTAAAGAGCTAAAACAAATCGCAGCGTCTGTTGGTAAAATTCAAGGATGGGATTTCTCCGCCGTAAGAGATGGACGAGATCCCGTACCCTGGGATTATATTACGCTGGTTCGCAACTACCTCACGCCATCATCTCGCGTCCTTGATATAGGAACGGGTGGCGGTGAAAAGTTTCTCACTCTATCACCGAACTTCGGCAGGGGCATTGGAATCGACATCAGCGACGAAATGATTCAAACAGCTCATAAGAACCAATCCAAAATGCAGATAAACAACGTCTCTTTCAATATCATGAGTGCTGATGCGCTGCAATTGCCTGACTCAAATTTTGATATTGTCTTGAATCGACATTCTGTTGTCAATATAGATGAGATTTTGCGTGTGCTACGCACGGGAGGATATTTTATCACTCAGGGCGTGGGACATCGCAATACGTCCAATATCCTGGCAGCATTCGGTTGGACGAGCAACAGTTTTGGCAAGGATTGGTGGTCTCCTGATAGAGAACTCGCCAAAACTTTTCGGCAACGCGGCAATCGCATTATTGCGCTCATGGAATACGACGTCGCGTATTGGTTCTGTGATGTTGAATCACTTCTCTTATGGCTACATACAGTCCCATTGCCCGAAAAATTTGAAATCGAAAAGCACTGGCAATGCGTTAACCAGATTCTCGAGAAATACACCACTCAGCGGGGCATTGAAACCAACGAACACCGCGAGTTGCTTATCGTGCAAAAGAGCGCTTAACAGCTTCCAGAGGAGAACCCAATGGCCGAACCCAAAGGCAAAGCCTTCCAGACCGTGCGAGACACCGCGCCCAGAAATACCTATCGGGGTGCCGTTGTGGGATGCGGCAGAATGGGCAGCACCATTGACGACGAACACATCGGCATGCCCCATTATCCATGGCCTTGGG
>JAPPAB010000178.1 GCA_026705765.1 Gemmatimonadota bacterium | reverse complement strand
CCACGTCGCTTGGCAGTCGTCTCGTCGGGGATGACGACTGCGGGTTTCGACGAGACAAGAGACCTGTACCCATCACAGGTCTGTCAGAATTGGAAATGGATGGTAGCAATCTCACCATCGTACTGAACAATATTATGAGAATAAAAGAAGATAGACGAAGGTTTCTCAATTTATTTCGAGATCTCCTGCCATTTATTCACGATATAAATGTGGAAAGGGCAGTAGATAAATCCATATTCTTCAGGCTACATGAAAAATATGCTGAGGAGGATGGATTACCAGCTTTTTTGATTTCTGATGGCACTGTCAATATTATAGCTTTAATCATCGCGCTCTACTTCCAACAGAAACAGGCAGTCATTATAGAAGAACCTGAAAGGAATGTCCATCCTTACTTAATCTCAAGAGTGATGGACATGTTCAGGGAGGCATCAAAAAATAGGCAGATACTGGCAACAACTCATAATCCAGAAATGGTTAAACAGGCGGATTTGGAGAATATCTTGCTCATAACGAGAGACGATGAAGGATTTTCCAGAATAACAAAGCCAGCGGATAGTGATGAAATCAAAATCTTCTTGAAAAATGAAATAGGAATTGACGATCTATTTATCCAGAACTTGTTGGAGGTATAGGTTGGCGTATCGGAGGCTCTTTATTTTAGTAGAAGGAGATGACGATGAACGATTCTTTGATCGCTTAATCAGACCCATATATGAACATATTTATGATTATGTTCAGCATTGGAAGTATAGTCAGCAAAAATTAGAAAAGGTAAATGGTTTCCTGAATAGTATCAATTCTATACCGCACGCCGATTACATTTTTGTAGCGGACATGGACGAATCCCCCTGCGTGACAGCCAAGAAAGAGCGGATTACATCCCAGTTTGAGAAGCTATCAGAGGATCGAATTTTGGTCGTGTGTCGGGAAATAGAAAGCTGGTATCTCGCAGGTCTAAATGATGATTCTTGTAGTGAAATTGATATACGAACAATTAAGAACACGGATCGTATTTCAAAAGAACAGTTTAACCGTATGATGCCAGAGAAATTCGTTTCAAGAATAGATTTTATGCAAGAGATTATGAAGTTATTTGATCTAGAAACGGCATCGACAAAGAATACCTCTTTTGAGTATTTTATGCGGAAGTACAAAGAGGAACGCGATAAACGCAATAAACAACCCCGGTGATACTACTACCGGAGTTGTTGTTTAATATTGAAATATTGCGATTTACCACAGATGCACATATACGGCGGGGCGCACCTTTTGGCCCGCTGTGCCAGCAGACAAAAGAGAATCTGCATAAGCCGCGTCATTCACCATGCGCTCTCGGCTGCCCCCCTTTAGAAACAGATGCAAATGCCGATCGGGTTCTGCAACCAGATCATTTACTGTCTTGCGAAACTCGCCCGGTCCCAAACTGCGTGTTGCAGATCGCCCATCTTCCGAAAACGACAGCCCTCTGGAAGTATATAAAATCACCACATCTCCTGGTTCGGGATCGTGGTGATAGACGCGCCACACGGGCTGTGAAACATTTAAAATCATAATCCCCAGACACAGCATCAGCATCATAATGCCCAGGAACAACTCCTTGCTCACATCGTGTGCTTCGGCCTCGGCCACCGCGCGCTGTAAAAAACGTCGTCTCACTCTCTTTTCTCCCCCTCGCGCATATCCAACCATTTGCGTTCCAGATCAGACATGCGATTCAACAACATATCGTAGCCCTTTCGAAGCGGCAAATAGGCCAGCAAGGCGACGAGCGTTGTCTGAAATGCCAGCACCAATCCACCTGCCATATCGCGCAACACCTTAAACGTCTCGGTCGCCTCATCCAGTCGGGTCAATTCTTCGGCCATCAGCAAAATACCGCACACAGTGCCCAAATACCCATAAAACGGAATGCGACTCAAAGCCCGCTGCCCGGACAACAACCGCTCGCCAAACACAGCGAGTAACTCATCTACAGCCTCGTCATCGCGCGCTTTTAAGTCCGCATAATTCTCGCGGCTCTGGCGAAATTTATCCACCTGCTCCTGGCGCAATGCAGTCAAATTACCTGTATCCGCACCTTCTGCACCCAATCGCCGCCAAAAATGAATAAACGCGACCAGATGCGCTGCCGAACTGCCCAAAACGAGCACATAAGCCGAACGCCCCGTCCACTCGACCCAACTCGCGGCTGCTGGTGCAAAAAAATAAAAATAAATACCAATACTCGCCACGCCAGCACCGCTCAATCCACCTATTATCGCACCAGGCCAATTGGACTCGGACAGGCCAAATTGCTTTTCGTAACGACAAATAGCACTTAAGCGTTGCATTAAAATCAATGCCCCTGCTATAGCACACACAACCCAAAAAAGAACCAGTGATAACGATTCAGACCAGTGTAATCCGTACATCAGCTATTTTCTCCCATCAACGATTGCCAGCGTATGGCCACATACAACACATAAATTCCCACTATCAGTGTGGGCAACAACAATCCCAACCGCGTAGCCTGACTCGACTGCCCACCCCCACCACCGCGTCTCATCCCCTGCGGCTGCACCTGGGCATTGACGCCCTCATCTTTTGTTTCACTCTTCATCCCACCGCGTTCTTCAGGCGGGCGATACGCCTGCTCGCGACTACCGCGGTCACTCGCGGTGGGAACAGCATCACCCGTAGTCGCAGTTACAGCACCTTCTCCTTTTAACGCGCGGCGGTCTGGATAAATCAACTGCTGCTGCACCGCCGGTAATTTCTCCGACCAGGACCGAACATTTTCTGCCACCGGCACCGACACCTTTTCTGTCAAAGGCGCGGCTTTTCCCAGTGTCAGCGATGGAGAACGGGCGTGTTCCCGATTGTAACGCGGCACACTCAGGCCGCCCTCACGCGCTAAATCTGCTCTTAATTTTTCTCGTCGAGCCTGCAAAATAGCGAGTTGTTGGGCAAAGGTGTGATAATCCATCGCCTGTTGCCGCGCAGCCATTGGTCTTGTGGATGCGGTTTTTGCAAGCGCGCGATCAATCGCACCGCGGTCAAAAGTGATAGCCATATCTACAAATCCAAACATGCGCATGCCCCAAATTGGTTGCGCACCGGGAATATCTGGCATCGGATGGGCATAAATAATTTCCGTTGCCCGTCCTCCTGAAGTCTCCCATGTCCCATTGGAAACCACAATAGGGTACAACCTTCCAGCACCATCTTTCAGGTATAACCCCCCCAAAAAACCACTCTCTACCCTATCCGTATCCCAGCACCGCACGCGCAGGCGATTCTGCCCTTGAAAATACAAATCCGGAACAGTCACTTCCACAGGTGTCAACCGGGTCTCACCCACGGGAAAATCATTGAGCCAAACCCGCGCTTCGTCATCCGCCCAAAAAATCATCACAGCCGTCATCCCCTCGGGCAATACCCGCTCGGGACGCGCCTCGGGGAGTTTCTTCAGCACCTCGGCATCTGCCTTCTGCATCATCCGCACGAGACTATCTACGGCAGCGGACACATCGTTGTATTCTCGTCGAACTGTCAACACATCCCTCTCTATCGCCTCCGCATAACCGCTTGCAAACAGCAATAGAATCACAACGACCAGCATTTTCTCAATAATCCGCAAAAGAACTGTCATCTTCATGCCAGAACATCCCGCGCAGGCGATAAGATTCATCGCGCAAAGCCTCGAGCGCATCATCGTCCATATCCACACCCAAACCCGGCTCGGTTGGCAATTCAATAAAACCATCTCGAAAAATTAGAGGCGTCTTAAACAAACCTTCTCCACGGTTATGGCCGCCCTCGCAAATCAACAAATTTGGAATCGTTGCCATCACATGCACCGACGCTGCTACCCCCACAGGCCCTGCCGCGTTATGCGGTGCAATCGCCATATTGTGAATCTCTGCCATCCCCGCGATCTTTTTCAATTCCAACATACCCCCACAATGGCGAATATCCGGTTGCAAAATCGCGCACATCTCTCGCTCGATAAGTTCGCGAAATCCCCATCGCGTCAAATGTCGTTCGCCCGTGGCAATAGGCACGGTCGTACCCCGGGACAACGCCAATAACGCCTCGTTATTTTCCGGATGACACGGCTCCTCCGCAAACAGAGGACGCAGCGGCTCCAACTCCTTCACCAGAATCGCAGCCATCGTCGGACTCAATCGCCGATGCAAATCTACCGCAATATCGACCGAATAGCCCACAGCTTCGCGCACCGCAGCAACGCGCGAAACCATAAAATCTATTTTCTCTGGCGTATCGACAAATCTCACAGGACTCGGCGAAGCCCCCATCTTCACAGCGCGAAAGCCCTCTGCCACCTTCTGGCTCGCATTCTCCGCGCATTCTTCTGGCGTCGTCCCGCCCGTCCCTGTGTACACGCGAATGCGATCGCGAACTTTCCCACCCAAAAGTTTCCAGACAGGCAACCCAACCATCTTGCCAAACACATCCCACATCGCCATCTCAATCCCACTCAGCGCACCGACCAGCACCGGCATACTCCGGCTATAACTCGAGCGATACATCGCCTGCCAGTGATCCTCAATATTCAGCGGATCTTTGCCCACCAGGTACTCGGCCATATCCTCTACAGCCTGCGCCACCACGCGCCAATGCTCGTAATTCATCGGCTCGCCATACCCCACCAATCCCTCATCCGTAAACATCTTCAAAATCATCGCCCGACCCCGAATGGGAATCGTCTCAAACCCCGTAATTTTCATGACAAAACCTTTTGGAACCACAGATAAACGCCGATAGACACAGATGGTTACATCTTTATCCTTCCGAAAATGAGTGATCATTATCCAACGTTGTACCCTCTTTATCGGTGTTCATCTGTGTTCATCTGTGGTTGCTTTGTGCCTTTTGAATAATCTCTGCAATCTCCCCCGCAAACCGAATCTGACTATCATCCTCTGGCGCGTATCCCACCACGCGCCTTGCATTGTCGATATTCCAGAACCGATGCGTATTTCCGCTGATACCAAAAAACACCTGAAACGGCACCCCATTTTCGTCTTCAATATTCTCTGTCTCAATACTCTTGATCACCAGTTGCGACAAATCTCGCGCACTCAAATACGCCCCCAATTCCCGGTGCAACTGCTTCAAATCATCCGCCGACTGCCCTTCCATAATGGTATCCCGGGGCGCGCCAATGCGGATATGAACACTCTCCAACCGCTTGCCATTGGTCGCATTGCCCGTTGCAAACACAAAAGCCAGATGCTCGTACGACGACTTTGCCCAACCGTAAAAATTATCGGACAAAGGTAGCATATCAGTCGTGGCAAAATCCAATCGGTCAGACCAGATCAACCGCTCGTAAAAATCGCACGCGTGATTTGAACTCATCACCACAATGCGTTTCACACCCTCTTCGACACATGTCTGGTACACATTGTAGCACATCCGAACATTATCGGACTCCTTCCAATAATCCGTGTGTTGCCAATCTACAGTCCCCTTAAACCCGCTGTGTACCACAGCATCGGCACCTTGAAAATGGGCCCGATACGCATCCCGATCCGGATTTTCCAAATCCACAACTTGCACGCCTTCAACTTCATCACCCTCGCGGTTGGTCGTCTTCACATCCAGCAATGCCAGATCGTACCGCTCGCGCAATGCCGGCAACATCCGCCCCGCCACATAGCCCGACGCACCTGTTAGAACAACCTTCTTTTTTCCCATATCGCATTCCTTTATGCAGCCTGATAAACAACCTGCCCCCGCACCACCGTTGCCACCACATCCAATTTCTCCTGTCCCTCTTCCCAGCGGAACAGCGACAGACTCGCCTCTTTACCGACATCCACAGACCCCACGCGGTCTTCTATCCCCAACAAACGCGCCGGATTAATCGACGTCATTTCAATAGCATCGGATAGCGAAGCGTCTGTAAACCGCACGGCATTGGGAATGCCACTGTCCAGAAACAAACCCGCACCCGCCAGATAAGGCGTTCCCGCCAGCGAAATTTTGCCATTGGCGTGCAACTCGCTCTGTCCCAACCCACTCTCGCTGCCGTAAATACCCGGCGACAAGCCAGCGATAGATGCCACATCGCTCACCAGACACAGGCGTTCTTTACCTTTTGCGCGATAAAAACTCTTCAACACCGCAGGCGGCAGGTGAAACCCGTCCGGAATAATCCCTGCCCACAACGCATCTGCCGCGAGTTGTTCCCATATATAATTGGGATGGCGCGGCAACTCGGCATGCGCGCCATTGCCCAGATGGGTTGACATTTGGGCACCAGCGGCAACCGCCTCCTGGATGCGCTCGGGACTCGCACCCGAATGACCAATTGAAACAATAACACCCGTTGCAGCCACCTTCTCAATAAATTCCAATGCGCCGTCTCGCTCTGGCGCAAGCGTAAAAATCGCAATGCGCCCACCAGCTGCCTCCTGATACCGCTGAAATTCATCCCAATCTGGATCGCGCACATGCGCCAGAGGGTGTGCCCCGCGGGGACCATCTTCAGACGCGATATAAGGCCCCTCAACGTGAAACCCGACAAAAGACGCACGCGCGACTTCTGATTCCTCACATGCCTTTGCCAACAGTTCCAAACCGTGAACCGCATCTTCCTCAGATGAAGTCGTCACCGTGGGACACCACAAACCCGTACCCGTCCTGTGCATCCACGCTGCCGTCTCCACAATTTTCTCCACCGTCAAATCTTTGGCTTTATAGTTGATCCCACCCACACCATTGACCTGCACATCAAAAATCGCCGGTGCAATCCACACATCATCTCCACCAATTGCATCACCCTCTCCCCCGCGATGAATAGCCGCGATCTGCTCGCCATCTGTTTGCACGGTTACGACCTGTGACGTATCGACCAATTTGCCTCTAAAATTCATAGTCTTATCTCCTTTCTGCGCGCTAAACTACGCGATTTTCTGTACTTAATCAATAGCGAATCCATCTGCCCACAATTCATTTGTCCATTACCTCAGGTCCTCTTATCTTGCATACACACCCAAAAATAAACGACTAATATGACCCGATCTCAAACCATTGGCCTCATCCTCGGTCCCGCGCTGGCTCTATTTATTTTCGTCTTCCCCAGTGACCTCGGCATATCTGCCCGCCTGGCACTCGCCTTCACCGCGCTCACCGTTATTTTCTGGACCTTTGAACCCATCCCCATTTCCTACACCGCCATCTTCATCCTCACAGTCTTTCCGCTTCTCGACATCCTCTCCTTTGAAACCACATTCCAGGGCTTTTCCGGTAAAGCTGTCTGGCTCGTCTTTGCCGGAATGGCATTGAGCCTCGGCATTACCGAAACCCCCCTGGGAGCGCGAATGGCCCAAAGCGTACTCGGCCGCCTGAGTGGATACCGGCAACTCGTCTTTGGCCTGCATATCCTGGGCCTCACAATGGCACTGTTGATCCCCTCTGGCGTCGTGCGCGTCCTCATCTTGATGCCAATGGTCGTATCTCTACTCAAAACCCTCGGTGAAGCCCCTAACTCAAAAGTCAGTGCCAGTCTCGTCCTCTCGCTAACCTGCGCCACGTATTACGGCGGCACGGGCATACTGACGGCCAGCGTGCCCAATCTGGTCATTCTCGGCGTACTCGAATCGCGCGATATCACAGTCTATTGGAGCGAATGGGCCTATTATCTCTTTCCCATCATCGGCCTCCTGCGCGTCTTCCTGCTCTACGGCCTTATCCGCTTGCTATTTCGCCCCTCGCGGGAACCCGACCTCTCGGGACATTCCGCCATCGCCGATGTTCCCGCCCACATGACCGGTCCCGAAAAAAAAATACTCGGCATTCTCATCGCAGGTGTTCTCCTGTGGACGACCGATATTATACACGGCATTCACCCGGTCTATATCGGCCTGGGCCTCGTCCTCCTCTGCTACCTGCCCGGCTGGGGTCCCTTGCCCTTTGACACCATCAAAAAAATCAATTTTCCCCTTCTCATATTCATCTCCGCAGTTTTTGCCATTGGTCACGCCCTCGAACAATCTGGCCTCAACCGCGCCCTCGCGTCCGTATTCATACACCATCTCCAAACGGTCGAAACCCCCATTGCCCAACTCGCTCTCATAGCGTATCTGGCCGTGCCATTTGATTTTTTAATGGACACCGCTGCGGTTGGCGGCGTACTCGCCCCTTTCCTGCTCGACCTCGGACCTCAACTCGGCCTGTCGCCCCTATCCATCGCCCTCAGTCTGGCAATCGGCACGGGCGTGGTTTTCATCCCCTATCAGGGCGCGCCATTTATTGTCGCATACAGCTTTCGCTATGCCCAAATGGGACAATTCGTACTCGTAATGTCGCTGATTTCTCTGGTAACGCTCATCGCGCTGCTTCCACTGACCCTGTTATACTGGCGTATAATTGGATTTATTTGACCCATCGCCGTACAACCCCTTCTATACTTGACAAATACACCCACACACAGTTTAATATTTCCAGTGCTATCACCCGATTTTCATTCAGGAGTACAAAAATGACCCAAACCATTGATGGAGAACGCGCCCTTGCCTGGGGTGCGGTAGAAGCGGGTGTCGGCGTTGTAACCGGGTATCCCGGTTCGCCCGGCACAAACACATTTAACGCCATGGCCGAAATGGCCAAAGACCACGGACACCACGCCGAATGGTGTATCAATGAACGCATTGCCCTGGATATGGCTGCCGGTGCATCACAGGGCGGCAAGCGCGCGCTCGTATGTCTCAAAAGCGTGGGCATGAACGTCGCGCTCGATACCCTGATGGTACTCAACATGACCGGTGTACACGCCGGACTCGTCATTGTCATGGGCGATGACCCCGGCGCCTGGGGATCGCAAAACGAGCAAGATACACGCACCCTTGGACCCCTGGCCGAACTTCCAATGCTCGAACCCGCCACACCAGGGGAAGGCCGCGACATGATAAAATGGGCTTTCGAATACTCAGAAAGCCTGCAATCCATCGTGATATTGCGCCTGACCAGAAGTTATAGCGTCAGCACGCAGGCCCTTTCCGACTTCCGCCCCATAGCGCAACACCCCATCCACGAACCCGACCGCGAGCCAATGAGCTGGATATCGGCACTTCGCACAACCGAAGGCAACCACACAGAATTACACGAAAAAATCGCGCGCGCCACCGCACAATTTAGCGACCTGCCCTTCAATCGCATAGATGGCAATGGAAAGAAGGGCATCATCGCCTGTGGCCTGGTACATACTAAACTCCTCGACGCACTCGACGGAGCCGACACATCTGACCTCTCCATCCTCAAACTCAGTGCCCTGTACCCCCTTCCGCAAAAACTCATCGCGGACTTTCTCGCAAAATGTAGCGATGTACTGGTCGTTGAAGAAGTCGATCCCTATGTTGAAGACGCCATCAAAGCCATTGGTTACGACGCCGGTTTTACGCCGCCAATCCTGGGCAAACGCACGGGACATCTCACCAGCGTGGGTGAACTCTTCCGCTGGCAAATACAAAACGCACTCGACGACTATCTCCCGGGTTTCTCGCCAACCACGCGCTACACCGAAGAAAATTGGGAAAGCGAAAAACCCTTTCGCAAAAATCACTGCGCTGGCTGCCCCTTCACGGAAATCCTTACTGCACTACGCGAAGAAGCCAATGCCCTCAACCAAAACCCCTTTATATCTGCCGACCCGGGCTGCGTGGTAATGGCCGCTCCCATGCTCGACACCAAACTCTCGATGGGATCCGCCATTGGCGTGGCCTGTGGCCTGAGCAAAACGGATATTGCCGAACGCACCATTGCGATATGTGGCGACTCCGCCTTTTATCACGGCGGCATCAATGCCCTCGTCCATGCGCGCGCCACAGGTGCGACACCCATTGTTATGGTACTCGACAATGGCGGTTCGCTCACCACTGGCGGACAAACCACCCCCGATCAGGGCGTTCAAATAAACGGCGAAGCCGGACCGCAAGTCACCATGCGCGACCTCGCCCTTGCCTGTGGTGCATCGCGAGTCCGCGAAGTACAGGAACAAGACACCGACGACCAGATGCGCGCTGTATTCCGAGACGCCCTTCAGGATCCCACCCTCAACCTCGTCATCGTGCGAAAGCCGTGCCGAGAAGTATAATTAAACGCCATTAATACCAACTCAAACGTCCCTGTTTCTACCAATGAAACAGGGACGTTTTGTTTGCACTGTTTTGATGGTACTATCTAAAGATTCAGAAGTTTAGCAGCCGTGCGGTATTTAATACCTTCGAGCGTCTCTTCATCGACGGGCAGGATCGCGAGTTTTACGAGAGCTGGACCAGCATAGGAGATGGGCAAATGCGTACCAAAAAGAATATGATTCGCACCGCCTTCCTCAATTAAATATCCCAGATCCTTCATCCCATTGGTACTTTTGTGCAAACCATAGTGAATTTCGGCCAGCGAAAGATCGAAGTACCAGTTCAAATCGCGCAGGTCCTCTCGCATCCAGAGCGGTGACCGCGCGAGCGGACGGGCATTCGGTATAATAATCGCGGCATCGGGTACAGCCGTAATCAAATTGGCGAGTTGTGCCAGATCAAGACTCTGGCCCGGATCCATCCAGTGATGCTGACGAATATCTTCGAGTCTATGCGGAATAAAAACCGGAAGATTGCACTGAGCGCATGCTTGAACAACGCTTCGGCTCTCAGCACCATCGGTCTGGTAATTGTGATATTGTGGAAAAAGGCGAATCCCCCTCATACCGAGATCAATACAGGACGTCAAATCATCTTCCCAATGCGGCGACAGAGGATTAATGGTACCAACTGGAATAAGGCGATCGCCATGTGGTTTAACATCGCGGGCGAGCCGTTCATTCGCCGATTGCGGATGCCTGTGAAATGCGGCTTCGATATAAGAGACAACGGCTTTGTCAATACCCGACTGGTCGAGACGTGCGACCAGCGCATCGGGTGTATTATCCCGCAGAGAACGAAAAGGCCATGTGCCGAGCCAGGCATTTACATCTATGAGCATTTGTTTGTTTTCTTCCTTTAACTGGTACGAGGTTCTGTAGGCGTAGCCCCCTGTTGCGCGAGAATGCGTTCGGCATTGGTCCAAAAAATGTGTTCGCGCTCATCCTCGGTGAGATCTGCATCGAGAACTTTGCCCACCGAGCCAGCCATCGTGCCATCGGTGCCAAAAAGCACGCGCTCGACACCGAGTTCTGAAACCGCGTATTCGACCTGGCCATCGTCCAGGTTGCTACCCGACACATCGATATAAACATTGGGAGACGCCTGGCGCATTTCGCGCACCGTGTGTTCCCAATCGCCTCCGCCCCCGATATGGGCGTGAATGAGAATCGCATCGGGATATTTTTCGCTGGCTTCGCTAAAATGGATACCGTGTGAAATGAGCGGCTGGCTTGCGCGGTGTTCGGGAACGGGGTATCCGGCGTGCTGAAGAATGGGCACGCGGCGTTCGCTCGCCAATTCGAGAATGGGGTGTAAGACAGGATCGTTGATGCGGTACTGATTGTAGAGCTTAATGCCGATCATGCCCGCGTCAAGACAGCGCTCGGCTTCGTCTATGGCACCTTGAAAATGACCGGGAATGACAAAACACCAGCCGCGAACGCGTTTGGGATGGCGCGCCATCGCGCTCAGAATAGTATTATTGTGAGGATACACATCCTCAACAGGAGCCAGAATGCCCTGCTGGATAATAGAGGAACACCAGTATTCGGTAATGCCGAGCATATCACCCGAAGCAACGAGATGATCAGCCGACTGCTCCCACCCATCCATAAGCCAGATATGGCAGTGCATGTCAATTTTGGGACGGCGAATGCCGGATTCAATATCTAAGGTCATGATTAGCTCTACCAGTTATTGTAGATTTGCGATGGACAATTTACGCAGTTCTGGATGATCGGTCAAGACAACAAACAACGCGATCTAAAAATAGTGCGCCCAAACCTTCTGCACCCCCGCGATCGTCTGATCGATATCTTCGTCGGTATAGCGTTCATTCACGGGAAGACGCAGACAAGTGGCTTGCAGAGTATCGACATTGGGGCAGTCGTCGGGATTGTACGCAGTATTTTGCCAGAATATCGGAATATCATCCGTTAAAGGATAGTACTTGCGTTTTTGAATCATTTCCGTGCGGAGAATATTCTTCACTGCGGACATACTCGTATTGATGGAAATGCCCTCGGCGCGAAAAATAGCAACGAGTTCATCCCGCGTTGGCGTGCTACCCGTATAGCGAATGGCAAGCGGCCACCACGACGGGTGGGCTTTATCGGCAATTTTCGGAAAATCGAGATGAGGCAGGTCGCCGAGTTCGGCATAGTATCGCCTAACAATCTGATCGCGGCGGGCAACGAGATACTCGAGCTTGTGGAGTTGCGCAATAGCGACAGCGGCTTGCAAGCAGGTCGGACGCAAATTAGTACCAAAAAAAGGAATGGGTTGCACGCCGCGTTCGAGTTTCTGACCCCTCAAATAGGTTTTGTCGCGGAAAAGACGGGCGATTTCAGCGGTCTCATCGTCATTGGTCGTGACAAAACCGCCATCGCCAGTGGAAATCTGCTTGGATTCATTCATGGAAAATCCCGCGGCGTGTCCAATCGCACCAACAAATCGCCCCCGATAAGTCGCGCCGTGAGCCTGCGCGCAATCTTCGAGAATTTTGACCCCCGTCTCCTCGCTAATCTCCAGAAACGTATCCATATCACAGGGCATACCGGCCATGTGGACAGTAATAATAACCCTGGTCTTATCGGTAATTTTCTCGCGCACCTTTTGAGGATCGAGCAGGCGGGTTGACAAATCGATATCAGAAAAAATCGGGATAGCGTGCAGTGCAAGAATAGCCGCAGTCGTACCAAAATCCGTCATAGACGTGGTAATAACCTCATCACCTTCAGACACACCCAGCGCGGCAAGAGCCGTTTGCAGTGCAACCGTGCCAGATGTCACCATAATCGCGTGTTTAACATCGAACGCGCGACAGACTTCAGCTTCAAAATCCGCGACTTTCCCATCCGGCCCCATCAGTTTACCCGAATCGAGAACCTCGAGCAACAATTCGCGTTCTTCACCGGTGTATTTATTCGGTTGATTATACGGAACGGTCTTGGCCTTTGCGCCCCCGTTAATAGCGAGTTCATCCATCGTGCATATCTCCTGATTCAGTTACGCCGAGTGAGGCGTGGATCTGAACAAATTTCCACTGATCATCTTCTTTTTCGAGAACACCCGTCAAACGCATAGCCAATTGTTCGCGCTGGCCCTGCCATTTGAGATTCCAGGTCTGACGCGTGTAAAACCATGCGATAGTATCGCGCTCTTGAACATCGAGATAATCGCATGTAATGGTAAAATCCTCAGTACTATCCACATGATGACGATAGTACCCGGGTATATTTTCATCACCCTGGATATATTCGTTTTCATCTGTACCTATCTTGATATAATAGGGCGCGCGGGACATCAGACCGATCAATCTTCGGGCGTCTCCCGCAGTAAGCGCGTCAAAATAGGCGTGTACAGTTTTACGTGCATCCATATCTAAAACGTGCCGGGCCAGGGATACGCATTCGACCCCGCATTGGCATCAATCGGGCCTTCGGGCAGAGTATCTTGCCATGCGAGCACCCGATCCGCCATTTCCGCGACGCGCTCTGGCATATATTCTGCGCGATTGTTGAGTTCCATCGGATCTCGCGGAATATTGAAAAGCTCGACGCGACTGCGATCGGGATTCAAAAGCAATTTCCAATCGCCTTCGCGGACAGAAAGCATGGGGCTTTTGTGCAAACAATGCCCGGCAATATTGAACCGCCATTCCCACATAAGCGGCTTTTTCCTCATAACACTACGACCGCGCAGTGCATCGGTCATATCTTCCCCGTCGAGCACCAGACCATCGATATCAACACCCGCCAAATTGCAAAAAGTGGGCAAAAAATCGACCGCGCAAAACGGCGTATCATTATCAATGCGACCGGCAGAAACGCCATTGGGCCAGCGAATAATAAAAGGCGTACGCACACCGCCTTCGTACAAGCTGCGTTTGTGACCGCGAAAAGGACCGGAAGAACCGACACCGCTATGCGTGGCATTGCGAATATGGATATCTTCGGGACCATTGTCCGCAGAAAAAATGACAATGGTATTATCGCTCAAATTCAATTCGTCGAGTTTATCCATCAGCCGGCCAATGTGGCGGTCTGCATTGGTGACAACCGAGTAGTAAATCCGCAACGCGCCCTTGTGTTTGTCTTCCAAACCATTCGCCGTGAACTGCTTGTAAGGCTCCATCTGTTCTTCAGTCGGATCGAGAATCGCATGGGTATCATTGAGCCATGCCTGAACAAAAAAAGGCTCGTCTTTATTGCGCTCAATAAAACCAATTGTTTCATCAATAATCACCTCTGTAGAGCGGCTGCGGCCCTCGCCAGTCTGCAAATCGGTAAAATTGAGCAACGGGCCATTTCCCACATTGATTTTACTCTCGTCAATACCGTAATCATAAGGCGCGGGCGCGCCCGCGCCGCTACCGAGATGCCACTTGCCAAAGTGCCCCACCGCGTACCCGCTTTGTTGTAACAGACCCGTCACTGTAACCGCATCGGGATCGAGAAAATTGGGCATACCCCGTGCCGCGTTTTGCTCGTGCTGTGCAAAATGCCCGTGTATGCCCCAGTGCGCCGGAAAACGCCCGGTCATAACAGCGGCTCGGCTTGGGGAACAAACTCCAGAGCAAACGTAGAACTGAGAAAAAAGAGCACCCTGTGCGGCAAGGCGGTCCAGATTTGGCGTCCTGGCATGAGGATGTCCGTAACAACTCAAATCGCCCCAGCCCCAGTCATCGGCGAATACAAAAACAATATTGGGTCGGCTCATAAAAGCTCCTTTTCACAAAACCAGAAGAACGGCAAGAACAGCGATCCCCACACCGGCAATAGCGGGTCGGGGGAGGCGTTCTTTCCAGTAGAAATGGGCGAAGAGGTTATCCAGCACAACAACGCTACATCCCAATGTCGGAAAAAAAAGCGTGCCTGGCAACTTGCTTAATGCGGTCATAATGACGCAAAGCGCCAGAACATTGTAAAGACCAATAAAAATGCCGAGTTTGACCGCAGGTCCTTGTGGTCGGTGTTTTTTCAGGGCAATGACAACACCACCTATCAGTCCAGCGGTTGCTCCGATGAACATCAAGACATGTAAATAGACGGGATCGAGACCATTGTAGTGAACAGATCGCAAGCACGTATGGCTTATGCCCTGGCAGAGACAAACCGCGATGAGCAAACCAAATGCTTTTATTCCTCTGATCTGCGCGGTTCTGCCCGGATGAGAAGTCATAAGTGCCAGCGCACTGAGCGCGAGAAGCAGCCCCACAAACTGCGTTGGGGCCATGGACTCACCCCAGAGATAAATGCCCAATACAATAGGCATGACAATGGACATTCGGAAAGCCGTAACAACAGAACCGATGGGCGCGAGGGTAAGCGCGTGATTCATCAGCAACATAGAACTGATAAAAACCGTACCAGTACCCAACCCCGTGTAAAGGGCAAGTGCGGGAAATGTCCACGCATCGGTAACAAAGAGATAAATGGCAATTGCGAGAGCCAAGACGAGGTAGTTTACAGAAACAACTACTGGCGCGTAACAGCCGCGTCTTTGTCCCAGCTTGAAAAGCTGAACAAAACCGAAGTCGAGGATAATAGAAAAAAAGAGCCAGTGCATAAAGATAATTAGTGATCTCGGCTTTTATTCCTATGACGATATGGATAGGTTAAACGACTTTCGTCCGCAATTTATCCCCGATGGGGTGATGGTGCAAGTTATAATTCAAATAACGCTTGCCTTACCCAGTTCGATTTCAGTATTACTCACCATAAATAAAGAGTATATTGAACTGATTCAGCCAAAAACCCGGTCATTCCCCGTCAAGGATGTTGTGCTATGCTTCAAATAGGCCAAGCCGCCGTCGGCATCACACCGCCTTTGGGCACGCACCTGGCCGGAAGCGGCATGGGAGAACACCGCCCTGCTCAAAAAATCCTTGATCCACTTTACGCCAAAGTGATGGTCGCCCAGGCAAAAGACGCGAAATTGTGTATCATCACGTTAGACACGTTGGCGGTTACTTTGCCCTACACCCGGGCCATTCGAGAAAGCGCTGCCGCGCTGGGCTTTGAACCCCACGCCGTGATGGTGCATTCATTGCAGAATCACTCGGCGCCGAGTTGCGGCGCCCTCATGCTCGACCCGGATTTCCCGCTTGACCTGAGAGCTAATCAGGAGCACATCACCGGTAGTGAAGCCGCTTATACGAAGCAGGCCGTCGCCGGCGCGACCCGCGCGATCCAGGAAGCGAACGATGCGTTAACGCCAGTGCAGGTCGCCATGGGGCAGGCCGTTCGCGACGACCTGGCCTTTAATCGGCGTGGCGTGATGCGCGGCGGCAATATCTGCATGCCGTGGCCCTTCACCAGTGACGCCAAACCCCTGGGGCCGACAGACATCGTTTACATGGAAGGCCCTGCCGACCCACAGGTGGGTGTGTGGTGCGCGCAATCGGCCGCGGGTGATGTGGCCGCGATGCTGCTGCACTTTACCTGTCATCCGGTCAACGTATTTGCTCGGGAAAAAAATACCGTCTGCGCCGACTGGCCCGGCGCGTGGAGCGCAAAAGTCAAAGACCAAAACAGTCTGATGTGCCCGCCCCTGGTCATCAACGGATGTTGTGGCAACGTCAATCCCTGGCCCGCCTTTACGCCCAACTTCACGCCTGACCATGTGCGCATGGGGAATGAATTGGCGGACACCACACAGGCCGTCATCGAATCGCTGAGCTTTGCAGACGTTGATTCGATCGATTGGCGTTTGAAAAAAATCCCTCTGGCGTATCGCGATATTCCCAACGATCGGCAAGACCAGGTCAACCGCATTCTGGCCGAACACCCAACGCTGAAACTACAAGACAACGGCGAAGTAGATCCCACATGGTTTCATGCCGCATCGACGAAAAGCATCGAGCTTTGCCGAAATCGCGAGCCGCAATTCATGTATGAAATCCAGGTCTTCCGCATCGGCGACATGGCTATCATTTCTCTGCCCGGCGAGCCGTTCGTGGAAGGTCAATTGGAGATTAAGACCAGGTCGCCTGCGAAGCTCACCTTCATCGCTCACATGTCCACGCAATACGTCGGCTACCTCCCCACGCGCGACGCCTGCACAAGATCGGGGCACGAAACCAATGCCAACTGCACCTACTGGGCCAAGTTTGCGCCGGACTCGTTGGAGCGCATCGTTGAAGCGACGTTGGCAATACTGACGGAATTATTCGAAAATGACTGAGCAGAGATCGATGGGCACAAAGAGGAGGTGATAGATGCCCCTGAGCAACGACTTCATCGAGCAGTTCGCCACACCTGGGGACGACTACCGTCCGCACATCATGTGGTTCTGGAACGCCCCGCTTGAGGAAGACGAGGTGCGCCGACAGGTACGGGACTTCAGGGACGCAGGCATCCTCAATTTCTACATCCACCCCATGTACGGTTTCCCGGTCGATTACCTGTCCGAGGAAATGTTCGAGGCCATCGGCTGGGCTGTCGATGAGGCCAGGAAGCACGGCATGCGCTTCTGGATCTATGACGAATACAACTGGCCCAGCGGCGCCGCAGGCGGGTACCTGATCCGCGACAACCCTGATCGTCGCATGCTCGTGGTGACGAGCGACGATCAGGCATCGGAGCATGGACCCCAGGACGATCACGCTGCATGGCAATGCGTGGACGAATCGGGCAAAGCGACCGTCTTTCACGAGACGCCACAGAATGGGGTGTGCCCTTTTGCGCAGTGGTCGCCCTTCTGCTGGGGGCAAGAGGGCTACGGCGATGTTTCCGACCCGGAGACGGTACGGGCATTCATCGAGCTCACTCATGAAGCCTACCGTAGCCGTTTCCCCGGAGAGCTGGGCAAGACGATTGCCGGCCTCTTTACGGATGAGGTGTCGTACTGCCTGGCCGGCTCCTACGGCGAGTCCGAGCGCCCTCTCCCCTGGACTCATGGCATGCGCGAAACGTTTCTTGAGCGCCATGGCTATGACGTCGCGGCGCACCTCCCGAGCTTGCTGGCGAACGTGGGAGATTACCGGAGAATCAGGTGCGACTACTGGCACTACCTGACCGGCCGCCTGGAGAGCGCCTACTACCGGCAGTGCGCGGAGTGGTGCCGAGAGCATGGGCTAACGCTCACGGGACACCTTTCGGGGGAGGAGCTTTTCCGCCACAACATTCTCTTCTTCGGAGATTTCTACCGGTGCCTCCGCTGGCTCGACATCCCCGGGATCGACGCCATCTTTCCTCGACTGAACCACGAGGCCGACCACTTCATGGTCGCCGCTAAGAGCGGGGGGTCCGCCATCCGCCAGCTCGGACGCGACCGACTGCTCTGCGAAACCTACACGGGCAGCGGCTGGGAACTCACGCCCGAGCAGATGAAGATCATCTTCGACAAGCTCGCCCTGGGCGGTGTCAACCTCCTGCAGTACATGGGCGCCTACTACTCAATCGCCGGCATGCGCAAGGTGCTGCCGGGCGGGTATCCACCCTCACACGGCCACCAGAATCCGTTCTGGCCGTTCTATCGGACGTTCGGCGACTATGTCGCGCGTATCTGCCAAACGCTGGCTCTGTCACGGTCCACCGGGAAGGTCGCCGTACTGCACCCGATCACCACAGCGTTCTGTGAGTGGGCGGGTAGTGCGGAAGACCTGGCCCGGGGAGTCCCGGGACCGCCTACCTTCGAGGCGATGCAGCAAGCCTTCCTTGCTGTGACAAACCTGCTCCTGGAACTCGGGGTCGACTACGACTACCTCTTCGAGGACGTCCTGGCTTCTGCGAACGTGGACCATGGGACCGTTCTGACCGCCGAGGCTGAGTATGAACTGCTGATCTTACCAAACGTCACTTGCCTGACTCGGAAGATCGCAGAGAAGCTGGCAGGTTTCCTGGAAGCCGGGGGACGCACGGTCTTCGTCAACAGCGTACCCGGCTGGGCGGAAGGCGATCCCGCGCTCCTCAAACGAGTGACCGATCATCTCTCGGCGCTGCCGGACAACGAGGGGCGTGAAGCGGCCGCCGCACTCCAGGAGGGGACGGGCACACATCTCTTCGGCCGGGATCGCGTGACCTGGATCGTGAGCAACGACCTGCCACCCGACGCCCGGGACCCGCTGAGGAATGCCCTCGATGCCGTCATTCCACGCGAATTCCGGGCCCTGCCCGAGATGCCGTCCTCCGTGCGGGCAAGTCGGCGGGTGTTCGACGGCGAGCCGCTGCTGTTCCTCTACAACCAGGGAACGGAGCGCGTGTCCGTGCCCTTGCCTGCCGACGTCAACACAGTCCTCGATCCCGAAACAGGGGACGCCGGGAGTATCGACGCGAACGTTGACCTGGCTCCGTTCCAGACGCTTATTGCAGCCCGGACCGACGGGCCGGTCTGCGCCAGCCGGGGACCGGAGCAGAGCTGGACGCAAGAGCTGGTGTTGGGCGAGGCCGAGTTCTCACTCCTCGAGGCGAATTTACTGGCCGCCGCCTGGCAGGTCCGGACGTCCGACGCCGAGGAGTGGCAGTACCTTGACGGACTGCACTTCCCCGCCACATGTGCGGTTCAGCCCGGCGACGAGTATGAGCTCAAGTGGACCTTCCGAATCGAGGAAGGTGCGGAGCCGGTCGAGATCGTGACCGAGGATCTGACCGAAGCGTTTCATCTCGAGCTCAACGAACATCCGCTCACCGACTTCGAGCGGGCGCGGATCTGGGATTGGCGCAACCTGCGGGCAGACATCCGTGCTCTGGTCGTGCCGGGCGAGAATGTGGTCACGTTCCGGAGCCGCACACCCGGATGGGATGGGCCTCACACGCCGCCACTCACAGCGATCCGTGGCGATTTCTGCGTGGACGACGGGTGCCTGGTCAAGACACGAGGGCGTCTCGGCCCCGGGTCATGGGCTGAGGCGGGCTTTCCAAACTACACAGGCACAGCCCGGTACCACTGGCGATGCGAGTTGCCGCCACTGGGGAGCCGCGTCTGGGCTCATGCAGAGGAGGTCGCCGCAGTGGCAGCACTGATTGTCAACGGGCATCGTCTCGCACCGCGCCTCTGGCGCCCCTACACGTTCGACCTTACCGATCTCGTGCTGCCGGGGCCGAACGAGATCGAGTTAGAGGTCACGAGTTGCGCGGCGAACCTATTGGGTTTGAACCAGCCTGAGCTCTTCTTGAAAGGGAAAGCCGCGACGGCCCGACGGGAACGCCAGGCCGCCGGGCTGCTGACGCCCGTGTCCATCAGGTGGTGAAGACGGTCCCGAGGATATAGCTGAGCCCGAATCAGGAGGCTGAAAATGATATCACCGCCATCATCTCATATCGGCATCGATATCGGCGGAACATTTACCGACATTGCTGTCTTGGGCAGTGACGGTTCGCTCGCTGTCCGGAAGGTCCTTTCCACGCCGGAGGACTACGCCCGGGGTATCATTCAGGGGCTTCGCGGATTGATTGAAGATCGCCGGATTTCAGAGGTTTCCATTGAGAGAATCGCACATGCCACGACTGTTGCCACAAATGCGATCCTGGAAGGCAAGGGAGTCCGGACGGCCCTGATCACAACAAAAGGTTTCCGAGACGTTCTCGAGATGCGACGGATTCGGATCCCCGAGCTTTACAACCTTTTTTACAGCCCGCCCAGTCCTCTTGTTCCACGCCGCCTGCGATTCGAATTGGATGAACGAATGGACTCTCGCGGCGGGGTGCGGGAACCTCTCCAGCAGGTGTCCCTGGAAAATGTCCTGAACACCGTGCAGCAGCAGGAGATCGAAGCACTGGCGATCTGTCTGCTCCATTCCTACGCCAACCCGGAGCACGAACTCCGGGCGGTCGCCGCGGCCCGGGAGTCGCTTCCCGATGTATTTGTCACCGCCTCCTGCGAGGTCCTTCCTGAAATCCGCGAATATGAGCGTACGAGCACGACAGTGATTAATGCCTACCTCGGGCCGGTCGTGCAGCGATATCTGAATTCCCTGAGCGAACAACTCCAGTCAATGGGCATTCGCGCGCCGCTGGAGGTTCTGCATTCAGGG
>JAPPAB010000177.1 GCA_026705765.1 Gemmatimonadota bacterium | reverse complement strand
ACCGCACGAATAAACCGCTCAAGTTTACCCGGACCATGCTGTGGGACATGGAGGTGAAAAAGGCGTTCCGGCCCGATCTCTATATTCCTTCTGTTGTAACGGCGGGCAGTTCCCACTATTGGCGCGAGCAAGCGGCGGCAGACGGAGCCGAATCCTTTGTGCGATGCTCGCGGCAGCGCCTCTGGCTCAAGCCGTCAGAGCACGGGTTGGTCCTCGAACAGGTCCTTCTTAATTCTGCGCGGCAGAGTGCCACTTTCATCGGGGCAGCGGAACTCCTCGACAAGGACGGGAACTTGCTTCGAGCAGGCAAAGGACAGCCTCTCTTTCACGTTGAGCATTCTGTCGATGGTGACGAATTGCGACCTCTGAACCTGTGGCGCATCGTTTATCTCACGGACAGGCCCGAGCAGAAACTGATCGAGCGGTTCACGCTTGCGAAGGACGTGTGGCTGCGTGAGTTCGTCGAAATCTACATCCGACAGGACTTGAAGATCGAGTTGACCCGGAGGAATGTCTTATGAGAGAACCACCCACCGAGAAACCTGCAGGGGAGCCGCTCTGATGAAGATCCAGGACATCCGGCATGTGGGGCTGCTGTCACCGGCGATCGCGACCCACGCCAGGTTCTACCTCGAGGTCTGGGGACTCCGATCGGCCGGAGAAGACCGGCACGCACGATATCTCCGCGGCGCGTTGACCGAGCACCACATTCTCAGCCTGCATCAAGCGGAACGGCGTGGGCTCCACCACTTAGCCTTCAGCGTTGACGGACGCGAGGCAGTTGACGCGGCGGCAACCGAACTCGAGCGCCAGGGAATTACTCTGCTGGCGCATCCGGACGATCTGGACGAACCCGGCGGCGGATACGGGCTGCGGTTTCTCGACCCGGAGAACCGCTGCATCGAGCTATCGACCGGCGTGGCCGAACACCCGAACGGCTGGTCTGTTAGGAAAGTCGGTCCCCGCCAGCTGTGCCACGTGGGTCTCAACACCCGGTGGTTCGAGCAAACCGTGGCGTTCTACACCGAAATTCTCGGGTTTCGGGTCTCGGATTGGATTGAGAACGAGATGGTCTTCCTGCGATGCGACCGGAGACATCACGTCATTGTCTTCAACCGTGCAGATTACGCATCGGTCAACCATGTCGCGTACGTGATGGCTAATGTAGATGACGTGATGAAAGGGGTCTCCAACCTGCGTGCCCAGGGGCAGGAACCCGACTGGGGACCGGGACGTCACGGCCCGGGCAACAATATCTTCTGCTACTACAAGGATCCGGCTGGATACGTGAACGAATTCTCCAGCGACATAGAATACATCGAAGACGACGCAACGCACAAACCCACGGTGTGGAGACGGGTGCCGGAAACTGCGGACCTCTGGGGTACGACAGGGGCGCCCAGTTCCGAAGTACGGGAGGCGATGGCCGGCGACCCTGATCCTGGCTGGGCTGTGAAGGATATCAACGTGGATTGATAGGGAGATCGCCGCAGTGTTTAGGGGAGGACACCGAATGCAGGTGTCCTCCCCTTATGTCTTGTTGAGAAATTGCGTCGTATATCCTATTTAATTCATTCCACAAATAGAAGAACCCTATGTATCAACGCATTACGACTTTTGCTATCATCGCCATTGCGCTGACGTTGGTCCTATTGTTCATCACAGGTAGGACTGTGCCTTTAACTGCTGCGGCGTGTCCTGGAGATTTTGACGGCAATAGGCGCGTTAATATAGCCGATTTTCTGGTCTTTGTAGAGGTCTTTGGCACCAGTTCTGCGGATGCGAATTACAATGCGCAGATGGATTTGGACAGTAGTGGGAGCGTTGATATAACTGATTTTCTGGCTTTTGTAGAGGTCTTTGGTACAGAGTGCGGTGGTGGTCGTGGTGATACAAATACAACGGGTTTATTTACACAAACACTTTTCCATGGTGGTGTAACAAGAGAATATATTATATATGTGCCTGAGGCTTATGATGGAACTTCAAGAGTTCCACTGATGCTTAATTTTCACGGATATGGTGGGTTTGCAAACCAGTACTTAAAATATGCAGATATGCGGCCTCTGGCAGATATAGAAAATTTTATTCTGGTTTATCCTCAGGGTACCTTGCTGGGTGGAGACCCGCACTGGAATGCTGGTTTAAAATCAGATGCTAATAAAAGTGATGCGGATGACTTTGGCTTTGTGGAAGCGTTGATTGATGAAATTTGTTCCAGGTATAATATTGATTCGGCGAGAGTATATGCCTGTGGTTACTCAAATGGTGCTTTTTTTTCTTATGCACTTGCTTGCTATCACAGTGACAAAATAGCGGCCATAGGTTCTGTTGCTGGAACAATGATGGAGGAAACATATAACAATTGTAGGCCCTCACACCCTACGGCTATGATCAATATTCACGGTACATCAGATTATGTTGTCCCTTATGGTGGGGGAAGTGCAGGGTTATTGTCAATTGATGAGGTGCTTGCTTATTGGATAGGGTTTAATAACGCCAGTACTACTCCGATCGTAAATCGCATGAATGATCGTGGCGTAACAATAGAGCATTATTCTTATACAGATGGCGACAACAATACTTCTGTAGAGCATTACAAGGTTATTGACGGAGGGCATGTCTGGTTTGATATTGGCTACGATGGCTCTAATACCAGTCGTTTAATCTGGAATTTTGTGTCGAGATATGATATTCATGGAACGAACTGAATGCCCGAGAACAGCGGGAAATAACAGACCTTTTAACCAATCAGCCAGCAATCGCTGGCTCGTAACCTGAGGACACATTATGCAAGTGGGAATTATGTCAGGTCAAATTGCTCGGCCGACCCTGGAGGAAACGCTCGACGCCATACTCGGGCACGACATCAGGCATCTTCAATTCAATTTGGGATCTCTGAATGTGGAGGGTTCGCTATCTGATAAACTCGCAAAGGCACCTGTGGTTCGGGCGGAGATCGAAAAGCGCGGCATGGTCATCGCTGCCCTGGCTGGCACGGTCAATATGGTTCATCCCAATGAAGAAAAACGCCAGGAAGCTATCGAGCATCTCAAATTGCTCATTCCGGCGTGTGCCCCGATGGGGACCTCGGTGATTGCCACCTGTACCGGATCGCGCGATTCGGAGAGCATGTGGCACTGGCACCCGGATAACGATACAGAAGAAGCCTGGCGGGTGCTACGCAATACCCTGGAACAGGTGCTGCCGGTTGCGGAAGCGGCTGGTGTGACCCTTGCGTTTGAACCAGAGATAAATAACGTTGCCAGCACAGTGCATAAGAGTCGGCAACTGATTGATGAAATGGGTTCACCCAACCTGAAAGTCGTGATGGATGCCGCCAATATTTTTGGCAAAGATGACTTGCCTCGCATGAGGGAGGTATTAGACGAGGCTTTCGATCTTTTGGGCGACCACATTGCCATGGCCCATGGCAAAGATCTGGATCGCGGTGGCGATGCAGGCCATCTCGCCGCTGGTACCGGCAAGCTCGATTACGCCCATTATGTATCGTTACTCTGTGCACTTCCCTTTGACGTGTCGGTCATTCTGCACGGCCTTTCCGAAGATCAGGTGGATGCCAGTGTTGCGATGCTCCGGCGTCACGCTGCAGCACACCAGTAAGGGGGGATTGACGAGTATGAAAGCTAAAGTTGCCATTCTGGGTTGTGGAAGGGCGTCGCAAAAATGGCACCTGCCGACAATGCATACGCTCGCCAAACACGGCGAACTCGATTTTGTCGCGCTCTGCGATATGGATAAGTCGTTAGCGAAACAGACCGGAGAATCTTACGGTGTTCCGTGGTACACCAGTGTCGCGGAGATGCTGGAAAAACACCCGGACATCATGGCCGTAGATGTCATCGCTGGCGACCCAACACACCATGTACTTGCCAGGCTGATCGCAGAGCATGGCAAACACGTCATGGTGGAAAAGCCGATGGCGCTGACCTTGCCCTGTTGCGACATTATCATCGATGCCTGCCGCCGTAATGGCGTGCATTTTGAGGTGGCAGAAAATTATTTTCGCATGCCGAAGCAGCGGATGATCATCAAGCTCATTGCAGAGGGGATTCTGGGCGATATCGTTCGCGTGTATTTCGTCGAGCCAAAGCGGCAGGATCCATTTGAGCCGACCGTTACGCACAGCGGTTTAGGCCGACCTATCTCTGGCTTTGGGCGCACTTCTGGCATGTGCATGGATATGGGGGCACATCGGTTGTCACAGTTGCGGTTGTACGCGCAAAGTGAGCCTCAACAGATTACCGCGACGGTGAGGAAATATCGGTCAGATCCCATGAGTATCCATGAAGACTGGGCGCATGCTATGATCGATTTTGAAAGCGGTGCAGTGGGTATTTATGAGACGTCGCGGCTGGGTGAGGCACAGAAATACTGCCAGATTATCGGTACTCTTGGCGGTATTCTCGATACCGACTATTTTGGCCCGGAGATCCCCCTGCGTTTGCGCATCGGCGAGGAGATGCAGGACATTCCTGTCGAGACAGTACGTCGCAAAATTGACGGCGTGGATGTGCTGCAGCGGATCGTCGTGCATACGAATCCCGAAGTCGTCTACGAGAATCCGTTTCGGGACTATGCCATCGACGATTGGTGTGTGGGTCACGCCTCTGAGATCATGAGTCTCGCGAATGCAGCGCTCTACGACGAGCCTCCCGAATACGGTCTCGGCGGTCGCAAGGATGTTGAAATGGCCATGGCGATTTACGAATCGGCGCTCAATGGCATGACTCCGGTTAAGTTGCCCCTCGAGGGCGTGACCTCCTACGAACAGATGGTACACGAGGATTATCTCGAAAAGTTTGGCCGTCCTATTTTATGAGACAATCTTTAGAAACCAGGACAGGAAAACAACCATGCAGAAAGACAACGGTCAGGAAATGGACGCGCTTTGGGGCGAAGATGTCATTGCACTGCGCGCTGAAAATGCAGAACGGGGCCAACTCTTTAATGATGGCAATTACGCGATGTTTATCCACTGGGGTCCGTATGCTCAACTTGCCAACAAAGTCGATGGCAAAACGTACTACGGCATTGGCGAATGGATCATGAACCCGCGCATGGCCAATATTCCGGTCGAGGAATATATGGAAATGGCGAAAACCTTTAATCCCGTCAATTTTGATGCAACAGAAATAGCACAACTGGCTAAGGACGCGGGCATGAAATACATTATTATCACCAGCAAGCACCACGATGGTTTTGCCATGTATCGCTCAGCCTGCAACGACTTTAATATTGGCGCAGTTACCCAGTTTAATCGCGACCCCATGAAAGAACTCGCCGGGGCCTGCGAAAAACTCGGTCTCGGATTTGGATTTTACTACTCTCACAATCAGGACTGGACTTTTCCAGGTGGTGCAAATGGTCCAGACACAGATACCGATGGCAACCCGGCTACCTTTGACGATTATTTTGTCAAAAAATGCCTGCCACAGGTCGAAGAAATCACCAGCCAGTACGGTCCCATCGAACTCATCTGGTTTGACACACCCGGACAAATGCCCAAAAAGTACATTGAGCAACTCATTGAAGTCGTACGAAAAAATCAACCGAATGCGCTCGTTTCAGGCCGCGCCGGGCACGGGCTGGGCGACTACAAGACGCTGGGTGATATGGATGTGCCATCCACCAATGTTGAAGGTATGTGGGAAAGCGTCGATACTACCAACGACTCCTGGGCTTTTGCCTGGTACGATGAATACTGGAAAACACCCCGAGAAATTCTTCGCCGCCTGATCTCCTGTGTTGCCAGAGGTGGCACTTACATGCTCAACATAGGTCCCCGCGGTGACGGTTCAATACCCGAAAGAGCTGCCCGCACTTTACGTGCTGCTGGCGAGTGGATCAAGCGCTATCCTCAGGTCGTCTATGGTACTGATGCATCACCCTGGCAACATGCCCTGCCCTGGGGAGATGTGACGGTAAAAGACAATACGCTCTTTCTCAGCATTTTCAACTGGCCTGTCTCTGGCACACTTTATCTGCCAGGCCTCAAAACAGAAATCGAATCTGCATCCCTCCTCAATGGCGGTCAATCTACACCTGTCACTTATAATAAAAAACACGGCTGGACCTGCTTTGAGCTATCGGCGCAGGCACCTGAAAATCTGGTTTCGGTCCTTGAAGTCAAACTCAAAGGCACGCCGAAAGCCGATTCGACCTGGGCAATTGATCCCGAAATAGAGACCGAAATTCTTTCAGAAGCTGCGGCCGTTGAAAATGCCACATTGGGAAATCAACGCTGGATGGAAAAATTTGGAGAATGGAAACACGTCAGCCGTGTCCATAAATGGACGCCTGAAGGCAAAGCGACCTGGACGGTCAACGTTCTTGCGCCTGGAGACTACATCGTAGATCTCACCTATTCGGGTGAAGGGCGTCTCGTCTGGGGGGTTAGTATTGAAAATGGTGAACACATTCAAAATCAGCAAAATTCGTCGCATAACTACCAGCGTTTTCCCATTGGCTGGATTAACTTTTCCGGGCCGGGTACTTACAAAATTAGCGTTTCCTGTCTCGAAGGCGATTTGAGCAAAGCCAGTCTAAAATCAATTCACTTCACTCCTGTTCACAATATTCTCTAAATCCAGCCGAGGAGTCAGCGAGAAATGAGTGAGATTGCGTTCAGGCGAGCGATGGTGGGGGATGTGGAGGCGGTTCTTCGCGTAATGGCGCAGGCGTTTGGGAGGGCGCCGGGATCGGAGAAGTACGAGCGCGACAAGGAGAGAATTACGAGGGAGACTGACGCGCATTGGGTGCTTGTGCGAGAGGGGGAGATTGTCGGGGCGGCGCATGTTCGGCGGGAGGAGATTCAGGTGGGGCAGGCGGTCGTGGCCAAGGCAGATGTGGGGGAGGTGTGTATTGCGCCGAGTTGTCAGGGGGAGGGGCTTGGGACGGCGTTGATGAAGATGGTGGTGGGGCAGTTGCGGGCGGATGGGTATTCCCTGTCGCGGTTGGGTGGGTATCGGCGGTTCTACGAGCGGTTCGGGTGGGTGCCATTTCCGCGGGGCTACATCGACTTCGCGTTGCGGGGGTTGACGTCGCGGGGCGGGTTTACCGATCCGGTGAGCTACCTGGATCGGCCGGAGGAGGATGTGCGGATCCGGGCGTACGACGGACGTCGGGATGCGGCGGCGTGCGAGGTGCTTTACGCGGCGTTCAACGCGGGGCGGACAGGGGCTGAGCCATTGCAGTCGTTCGGGGCGGGTGCCGGGAATCCGTGGCGGGTGGTATATGAGGTGGACGGAGCAGTCCGGGCTTACGTTTTCGCGTCACAGAATGCGCCGCCTTATACGCGGTTTTCGTCGTCGGTGTCGATCTCCGACGGGGCGTGCGATCCGGGTGATACGCGACCGCTTGGCGCAACGCTGCGATACGTTCTGCGTCAGGCGGCGATCGCAGGGGCGGAATCGGTCAGGGCGCGGCTGCCGCTGGACCCGTCGCTCTACGATCTGTATCGGGATTCGAGCTGTGGGTTCGTGCCGTCGCTCTGGCAGTCGTCGGAAGGCGGGAACATGCTGCAGGTGCTGAGTCTGAGGGGGCTGATTGAGGCGATTGCGCCGGAACTGACGGAGCGGCTACGGATGGCGAAACAGGCGACGGGCGAGGTCGGTCTTCGCGTGCGGGGAGAGACGGTTGGATTGGCGTGGGATGGGGAGCGGTTGACGGTGGGAGAAGGGAAAGGGGATTGGGTGGAACTCGGGCAGGATGGGGTGATGAAGATGGTGCTGGGGTTGGTGCCGGTGGAGCAGGTCGTGGTAGGGGAGAGGGAGGATATGGCTATGCTGAGGGCGGCGTTTCCGGTGCAGGGGACGGCGACGGGGGTTTGGGGGTGAATCCGATACAGGGAAAGCGCCCCAGATACACAACATCACCAAACGGGAGATCATCGTGTCATCAAACATCCACTTTGCTATGGGCGGCGCCATTTTCGGAGCCTTCATGACTGAATCCGCGGAGCTGATTGCCAGGCACGGTCTGCCGGGCGTCGAACCTTACCGCAGTGGCCTGATCGCCTGGCTCGACGACCCACAAGCGCTGAAGGCCCTCCTCGACGAGCGCGGTATTCGGCTCATTACCGCTTCGAACGGCGGGCCTGGTCAGTCGGTGGAATTTATCGATCGGTCAAAGCGTGGTGAAACAATCGCCGACCACGTCGCTTTCTGCCGCGATTTCCTGAAGATTTTTGGTTGCACGCACTTCAAGATCAACATGGGGAGCCGCCCGCAGAACGGAACAACTGCGGATGACATCAAAGCGATCGCGGAGACTGTGTCAGAACTCGGCAAGCGAACGCTTGAGATGGGTGTGACGATCGCGCCACACCCGCATATCTGGGGGCCGATCGAGCGGCCGGAGGAAGTTCGCGCCCTTCTGGATCAGACCGACCCAGATATCGTGTCCTGGATTCCCGATACCGCACAGCTCAATCTCGGAGGAGGTGATCCCGTTCAGCTCATCGACGATTATTACGACCGACTGGCTGCCGTCCACTGGAAGGATTCGAAGGCGTCGTATCGCGGTTATACTGGCCCGACACCGACGAAGGAGATGCACGCGGAGGAGATTCTGTACAAAGATCTGGGATCTGGTGGCGTCGATCACCCTGCGATTTGGGCCATGCTGAATGCGCGAGGCTACGACGGATGGATCACGCTCGATCTCGATCCCCCGCGTCCAAACGAAGGCGAAGGATCAGTTGACGACAAAATGGGGATCAACTGCAGGTATCTGACAGAGACATTGAAAGTTTCCCGCTTTTAGTATGTCAATCCCGGTATTTGGCTTGTTTTGTTATCCCTTTTATCTTTACGTTTAGATATCTTAATGGCCAGGCTGTTGCAAGGCAATGGTCACTTGACAAGTTGCAGACACAGATAGGCGCAAGCAGGATCGCAACCCGCCTCACGCACGGCACAATCTGCTGACTGCAAAAAAAGGAGACTTGCATCATGCGTTTCTTCAATACGACCGGTCCGGTGGTGGCTGCTGATCATTACTGCATTCCACCTCTGGAACGGCTAAATCTTGTCGAGGTTCGGCGGCTTATTCGCGACAAGCGCTACTTCGTCCTGCACGCACCCCGGCAGACGGGCAAGACTTCTGCCTTGCTGGCTTTGCGCGACCTGCTCAATGCGGAGGGTGCCTATCGCTGTGTGTACGTCAACGTTGAAGGTGGACAGGCCGCACGCGAAGATGTGGAACTGGTGACGCGCACCTTTCTGGGTGAGTTGGCATCTCGGGCGCGCTCAGTAGGTGACGAATTTTTGGACGAGATCTGGTTTGACATCCTGGCGAAATACGGGCCTCACACTGCACTGCGCGAGGCGTTGATGCGCTGGGCACAGGCTGCCCCGAAGCCATTGGTGTTGCTCATTGACGAGATCGATTCTCTGATTGGCGATTCTCTGCTGTCCGTGTTGCGGCAGTTGCGGGCAGGCTACGACCTGCATCCAGAGGGTTTTCCACAAAGTGTAATATTATGCGGTGTGCGCGATGTGCGCGACTACCGCATCCAATCAACGGCAGAGAATGCGATCATTGCCGGTGGCAGTGCGTTTAATATCAGAGCGCGATCTTTGCGCCTGGGCGACTTCTCGCGTGACGAGGTGCTCGCCCTGCTCAACCAGCATACAGATGAGACAGGACAGGTGTTCACTCCCGCTGCGTTGGAACTGATCTGGAGACAGACCCAGGGGCAGCCGTGGCTGGTCAACGCGCTGGCGGAAGAAACCTGTTTCTATGGCGAAGCCGCAGAGGACCGGGGTATCTCGATTACTGCCGACGCCATCCGAGATGCCCGGGAGCAACTCATCCTGCGCCGAGAGATACACCTCGACCAGTTAGCCGACAAGTTACAGGAGACGCGCGTGCAGCGCGTGATTGAACCGCTGCTGAGTGGGGGAGAGGATAGTGACTTCTCCACGCGCGATCTCGAATACGTCCGCGACCTGGGTTTGATCGCATCCGAAGGTCCACTCCGTATTGCCAATCCGATCTACGCCGAAGTCGTCCCGCGCGAATTGACCTACGCAGCCCAGGTGGGACTCAATGAGGATACAGCATGGTACGTCAATGCCGATGGCAGCCTGAATGTGGTCAAACTGCTGACCGCGTTTCAGACCTTTTTCCGCGAACATTCGGAACACTGGGTTGAAAGGTTTCAGTACAGGGAAGCCGGTCCACAGTTGCTGTTGCAGGCATTTCTCCAGCGCATTGTGAACAGTGGTGGACGCATTGAACGGGAGTATGGTTTGGGACGTGGACGCACTGATCTGCTCATCTTATGGCCGCAGGGCGATCAGACGCGCAAGATTGTGATTGAGTGTAAATTGCTCCACAAGAGTCTGGACCAGACCATTGCCGAGGGGCTGGAACAGACCGCGGAGTACATGGATCGGTGCGCTGCAGAGGCGGGTCATCTGGTGATTTTTGACCGTCGCGCAGGCAGGCGTTGGGAGGATAAGGTGTTCCACCGTCGCCGTGCGTCTGAAGGTGGTGTTGAGATAGACGTATGGGGTATGTGATCCGGAGATACGGCTGTTATATTTGATGCTCCGGATCAGATGGTAGCCGACTGGGGCAAAATAAATTATACGGGTTTGCTGAAAACAGCACTCAAAACCGCTGGTATATTTGATCGAGCAATTGCTATCGAAACATCTACGCGATTGTCATGACGGAAATATTGGCGCATTTATTTTATTACTTCTTTTTTAAAGCACCATGGCAACTATCTCAAGATATTCTGAGCAGTGAGATAAATCCTACAATACGTGAAGAGGACATTGTTCGATTCTCAAAAGAGGAGATTTTGGAAGTATATCAACAAACAGAATCCTAAAGGCAAGATTCTGCGGTATTAGGAAGAAAATCGCCTATTGGAGCTTTAAAAGGAGTTTTACATGGAAATGCTGTATCTACTGATCGCATTTGTAATTGGGGGTGTGGTTGGGGGCGTGATTATGAGCCTGCGAAAGAGTGGGAATGAGGCTTTACGCATTGAGTTGGCGAAGTTGCAGAGCGAGAAGGAAGCCCAGGCTGACAAAGAGGTGTGGATCGAAAATGCGGAAGAAAAATTGCGCGAGGCTTTTGATTCGCTGGCAGGCAAATCATTGCGTCACAATGCCGAAGCGTTTTTGAAACAGGCGCAAACGCAGATGACCGGTGTACTGAATGAGGTGCGTGGCGATTGGAAGACGCAGAAATCGGAAATGCAAAACTTGATGACGCCAGTGCGAGAGAATTTGGACAAACTCGATGGGCATGTGCGGTCGCTGGAAGAAAAACGAGAAGGCGCGTATCGGGCACTCGGCCAGCAATTGAAGGATCTTATGACTGTGCAGCACAATCTTCAGACCACGACCGTCACATTGTCTGAGGCTCTTAAATCGTCTTCTGTGCGTGGGCAATGGGGCGAGATCCAGTTGCGTCGCGTGGTAGAACTGGCGGGCCTGGAACGGCGTGTGGCTTTTGAGGAACAGGTGTCAGGTGGCAGTGGCGGCCGCCCGGATATGGTTGTGTATTTGCCGGGTGGGGGAGAGTTGCCGGTCGATGCCAAAACACCGATGAAAGCTTATTTGGATGCCGCAGAATCTGGTGATGATGCGACATACAAAACTCTATGAGAGAACATGCCCAAGCGGTGCGCGGTCGGGTGCGCGAATTGGGACAAAAAGCCTACTGGTCGCAGTTTGAAAAGACACCGGAGTTTGTCGTCATGTTTGTGCCAGTCGAAGCCAGTGTTGCCGCGGTTATTCCGTTCGCATCGTTATTCTGGAATCGCAGCCCTGCCTCTATTCCAGATTTATTTCGTTACAGGTTTTTACATCACATCCAATATCGCTTGCGGATTTTTGTCTGCGATAATCAGTAGTGTCCTGGCTGCACCCGATGGACGACGGCGACCCTGCTCCCAGTCTTGCAACGTGCGAACAGATACACCCATCAATTGGGCAAACTGAGATTGAGAAAGACCCACTTTCGCTCTCGTTTGGGCAATATCAGGTACTGTGATGATACGACCGTGTTCGCCGCGCTTAATTTCCTGCAAACCAGATAGAATCTCTTGGCCAATATCTCTATTCCTTTCATTCATTTTCGATCTCCTCACGGATTTGTTTGAGAATGTGGGCAGGAATATTGTCGCTCACATTTTTCGGATAGATCGTCAACATCCAAAATGTCTGTGTCGTCATTTTCACGAAATAGATGACTCTATAGCCACTGCGTTTTCCTCGCCCTTGTGCCCGCCATCTGATTTTTCGCACACCTCCCGATCCGGAAATCACACTGCCAGCCTCAGGATTTAACAGTAAGGCTTTCTGCAATTCCGCGTATTCTTCGTCGGATAAGTATTTCCGTATGAGTTGGGTAAAAAGCTTTGTTTCAATGAAATTGTACATACCCAAAATATACGGCATTGCCGTATAATATCAAGAATCAAAATGTAGGGACGATCTTCCGTATAGATTACAGAATTAAAGCGTTCCTATGAGGCTATTATGGGCCAGACTCTTGTGGCTGTCCACGTTTTTCGTATGGATCCTTTGTGCATTAAATTTTGAATATAATAATCTTTATACTCAAAAATGATCTTGAAAGCCCCTGTTTTTTCGAGTAAATTGCAAATAGGCATTTATCATTATATTTTAAAAACGGATGGGCGATTCGGCCAGTTCGACAGCGCGTTTATGGAGACACGACGCAATGAAGAGAACATTGACCATTGATTACGGTGACGAAGTCCTGCTATCCCTCGGATATACACCCAAGCAGTTCAGCGAAGAGGCCAAGCTCCTCATCGCCATCAAGCTTTACGAGTTAGGCCGTTTGTCATCGGGGGGAGCAGTCAAGCTGGCTGGCATTCCCAAGCCCTTATTTCTGACAAAACTCGCCGAATACGGTATCGATACCTTCCAACTGACTGAGGACGACCTCCAACAGGACTTAGACAGTGCCCGTCGTCATCTGTAATACTTCTCCGATTCAGTATCTATATCAAGCCGACATGCGCTATGCCGAACTGTCCGGTGGAGCGGAGTACAACTACGCCAGTAGTTCAACCGTTCGACATGAGTTGGATGCCTTCGCGCGTAGAAAAACGCGGCCCCGGTGATTGCGAGCGATATATGCCGACCGTTTATTTGGAAACCACGATTCCCAGCTACCTTGTCGCACGACCAAGCCGTGATCTTATCGTCGCTGCTCACCAGCAAATCACGCATGACTGGTGGCGTGATGCCCGCGAGCATTTCGACATATATATCTCGGAGGCAGTGTTGACAGAAATTCGCTTGGGTGATCCAGATGTAGCCGCACGCCGTCTTGTCATCGTGGAAGAATTGCCTATCTTAGAAATCAACGATGAGGTACAGAACCTTGTTAATATCTACGCCCAACGGCTCGGTTTGACAGGCCGTGCTCAGGCAGACGTGCCCCATATTGCTTTCGCCGTGGCATACAAACTGGATTATCTGGTCACATGGAATTGCACCCATATTGCGAATGGCGCAATCATTCGTCGGCTTGGAGATATCAATACGGAATTACAGCGTCATACCCCGACTATTGTTACACCTGAAGGACTTCTTGAACAGCCTGGAGGAGAACCATGAAACGCGATCCTATTGTTGAAGAAATTCACCAGACGAGACAGAAACTCCTACAAGAGTGTGGTGGCGATATCAACCAGTTAATGGACCGCTTAAAAGCCGCTGAAATACAAGACCGAGATCGCGTGGTCAGCACCATCTCTGTCCGCAAAACCTCATATTCATAACTACAGTCAGCAGGCGTCAAAGGCGAAATTCACCAGCTTCGGCACACAGCCGCGACATCAGTTTTGCCGAACAGAGTGCAGCAACGGGCAGGTCCGTGCTGGTCTCTGACGAGGAGTCAGGCCATATTTTTGAAGCGTCACGCCAGAATCCGCGCAGTGTGACGTCCGAGCACAAGGGCCGCATCTACGGCTTGCTGCTCAACCGCCACTTGCGAGACTCGAACGTGTGCGGCGTCAATTTTTGCGCGACTCTGTACGACCTCAATGACGGTCCGTTGATGAAAATGTCCGGCATGATGGAAGGCCTGTACGACTGGGACGGTAACCCAAAGCCCGGGCTCGTGGATGCCGTGAGGGAGGCCAACAAGGAAATCTATGAACGCGCAACAGATCCCTATGGTTCTTCTGAAATCGCTGAGTTGGATGAAAATCTGTGCCGCGTCAGAGATGAGGTACACAAACATATTCGTTAGAATCGCAGAAACCGTGTCAGAAAGCGTCCGTCATTCAGCTAGTCTGTGTGGAATAGGCTTCAATTTATACGCTGACCAGAAAAAGGCATTGGCCGCATCTTGGTCTCCTGAAAGGTTGGTCGCCTCCGCGATCTTCCCATCTTCGAAACGGTAGAGTAGCGCCCAAATCGTATCAACATTATCGGCACCTTCTACATTAGACCAGCCGCGATGCACATCGACGACATAGTCGCCTTTGGCACCAAAATAGATCGGGTCAGCTTGAAAATTGGCATTAACCAGTTGCTGGAAGAAGGCGACGACTTCTGCCTTGCCGCGCTTATCACCAGATAAAGGATGACGCCCTGGAATCCGCCAGATAATGTTTTCAGCCAAAAACTCACCCATCTTTTCCGTATTGCCCGTGGCATAAGCTGCGAAGAATTCCTGTATCGTTTTGACGTATTCCTCGCTTTTCCGGCGTTTAATATAAGGTACAGGATTGTTCGCGGCGTTCTCGCTCGCCGGGCCAAACACATCTCGGGTGCCGCTTTCTGCCTGCAGGTTAAAAGTATGGTTTGTAATCCGCCAAATGCCGTCTTCTTTTTGCAATATATAACGATAATCACCCTTCGCCCGCCAGAATAGCTCACCCACGTAGTGATCAGCGGTGACATCAGCAGTTGCTTCAGCCCGTGGCCCATTGATCTTAACGGCGATATTTGAAATATCGTGCCGGGTCAGGTCAAAACCGGGCAAGATTGCAGCCCATTGGGCCATTAAGTCTTGCGGGCTTTTTCGTTCCACCTCGCCGCCGCTGAGGGAGGTATAATCGACCTCGACTTCATCCGCATAGAGTTTTTCGAGGGCTGAGAAATGTCCCAAGTCTGCCAGGATGCCCACACTCTCGATAATGGTTTTGATAGCAGCTTCGTCTTTCATATCGGCCTCTACTGGCGTAAATCCGGCCAGGGTCGCGATCAATGCGCCTGTGATCCAATTTCTCATGCTTGACTCCTTCTACTGCAGCGTCTGGCCGAAATGATCGGCCACCGCATCGCTGGCCGTCTTCACGGCATTGGGATCGTCATAGAAATCGAATTGCGTGACGTTTTCCAGCCAAAGCTCAGTGATGTTGCGTCCCATGCGACGGGCGTATTCCCTTGCCCCCTGCGGAATGGCAGCAGCTTCGGAATGCACCAATAACGTGGGTTTTTTTAACTCATCTGCTGTTTGGATCGCATCATAGGTCAACCAGCCTTCCCAGGACGCAACATTGAATTTGTTGTCGTATTCTGGGATTAAACCGCGATCCGTTTCTGTATAATATGGCACTTGATACATGACGGCTTTTTCGTTGGTTGTGCTGGCCGCTTCCAGAATGACAGGTTGTGGAGCCTGCTCCGCCTTGCGGCTGGCCTGGATAAGACTGTTCATTCCTTTGTCACCGCCATAAACCGCCTTGACGATTGGGGCATTGTGCAGCCAGGGGCCCACGAGAGCCAGTGATTTGATATGGCTATTGGCATACGCCGCATCGCTCATGTACCCAGAAGAGGCGCAAATCCCCAATCCGCCGATCCGCTCGTTATCCACCTCGGGCCGCGTAGCCAGGTAGTTTACGGCAGCGTTGATGTCTGCGGTTTTGCGCTGGGGGTCTTCCAAATACTGGATCGTGTCCTGCGATTGGCCCCATCCCCGAAAGTCGAAGGTCAGAGCCGCGTAGCCTCTGTTGGCCATTGCAGCCGCATAAGTCCCTGCCATTTGTTCCTTGACGGTCGTCCAGGCCCCCGTGACGACCACGCCGGGCAACTTCTGACCATCCGAATAATCATCGGGCAGATATAGGTCGCCGACGAGCGTTTGCCCTTGGCTTGAAAATGTGACGCGTTTCATAATCGCAGCCTCCGAGTGGGCGAGATTAAAGTGAGAGCCAGCAGTGAGAGCCAGCGCAATGAGAAGTTTCCCCATGGTATCTGCTCCTCCATCTACGGATTTTTGTTGACGATTGTTACTTGTAATTTCGTTCAAGTTGATCAATATGAAAATTACTTTATATTTTCCTCATTGATACCTAAAAGGCATATCTATGGAATTGCGCCATCTCCGTTATTTTGTCGTCGTCGCCGAGGAAGAAAACATCCGGCGCGCCGCAGAGCGGTTGCACATTGTTCAGCCTGCATTGAGCAGGCAAATGCGTCAACTCGAAGAGGAGTTGGATTGTACGCTATTCGACAGGCTACCGCGTGGCATTCGGCTGAATGCAGCCGGTAAGGAATTTCTGGCGTCAGCGAGAGATATTCTCGCCAGTGCAGATGCCGCAGTGGCGCATGTGCGTCGCGTGGCCAAAGGCGAAGTCGGACGGCTCCGTATCGGTTTTAGAGAAACGGCTTCATGGTTCGGAATTTTCCCCAGGGCGATCCAACAATACCGTGCGCGCTACCCGAACGTCGGGCTCGATTTGCAGCCCATGTTCTCAACCGACCAGTTTGAGGCCATCGCTGAGGGCACACTGGATGCGGGCTTTTGTTACACTTTTGCATCTTTACCGGAAGGTTGTGAGGCTTTACCGATCCGAATAGATGAGGTGGTGCTTGCAGTACCAAGAGAATTGAACTGGAAGAAACGGCGGAATGTACGTCTGGTAGATTTGAAGTCGGAGGCGTTTGTAGGACTTTCCCGATCACATGCTCCATCTTATGTGGATGGTATTATGGCTACAGCCTATGCAGGCGGATTGTCACCCAATATCGTACAGGAAGCAGTCGATGAGCCAACATTGATGAGTTTGGTCTCGGCAGGGATTGGCATTGGATTTTGCAATTCGGCTAACAAAGGCCGCAAACCGCAGTCTGTGGATTTTATACGTGTGGTCGATTTTGAGTTTGCGCTCACGCTATGCTTTGCGTGGAATCAGTCAAACTCTTCGACACACCTCAAAGCGTTGCTATCAATTGTGAAGCAGAGTGCAAATGTTGACATGGTTTGACTAATTCAGCATTAGTCAACGATCTTCAGTTGTGAAGAACTGAGGTGCGCCCTAAAATTTGAACCCGTATAAAGGCTAATGAACGGGGCTGGACATCGCCTGATCCTTAGCGTAAATTAGCCTGCTGACAGGTTCAAATTTTGGGTTACAGATCCGTTTTTGGGGTAGCGGGCATCCTGTTTAGGGACACTACACTGGAGGAGTACAGGTTATGGGACAAGCATTGACGGAACGTGAAATCGAATCGGTCGTCCGGGAGGTCACAGACGAAGAAGTGGCTTTTTACCACGAATACGGGTGGGTTATGATGAAGCAACTCGTGGACTCGGAGTTCGCAACGGAACTCCTGCGCGTTGGTCAAGAGTGGTTGAAACGCAATGACAAAGAGAGGGGCGGCAGACGGTCCGTCGGCCTGGCGCGGCGAGAAGAGACCGAGCCATTTCGCTCGTTCATGTTCAGCGAGCGCATGTCAAAGAACGCAACACGACTCGTGAACAGGAAGCGGCTCAAGGGCGTAGATATCCCACTTCGCTATCGCATCGACATCCTCCAACATAAGCCCCCGGGGGCAGCCGGAGCCACTTATCATCAGGACTCGTCAGAGCACGGCTCTGATCGCGTGGGCGAACTACAGTTCTGGCTTGCACTGGTGGAAGTGCCACCGGAGATGAGTGCTATGCGATTCGTCAGCCGCTCACATCGCGAAGGACCGCTTGGCTCGGTATTCAAAGATGACCAGGGCAACCTGCTCGAGCAGTACCCAAATCTGACGTCTGTGCTGGAGCTCTCTCCGCCCTTCCATTACCAGCCGGGTGACTGCACTGTGCATCACGGATACACAGTCCATGGCGGTCCACCCAACAGCACCGACAAGTCGCGCTGGTCATATCTCTTCTCATACTCTCCTTCAGACACGCGATACTGGAATGGCACCGCAGCCAACTGGGGCAGCGAGCGGAAGCGTTTGAGTGACCCGAACAATCCCACGGTCCATTTTTCCGAATAAGGTTTCAGGGGGTTGAAATGATTTCTGTACAACAATGGGATTTTTTTCAAGAACACGGTTATCTGATCGTTGAAAATGTGATTTCTGTGCAGCGATTGGCAGCGTTGCGAGAGGCCCTGGAAAAGAGATATGATCTGGAGGGCGAAAAGGCAGGGACAGAGGGATCGACCCCTCCGGGCGTTCGCAGGTTGTGCAATCTCATGGGTAAAGGCCGCGCCTTTGAAGAGCTGGCAATCGAGCCGATTGCATTAGAAATAGCCAGGCTGGTGATTGGAGAGGATATGCGCTGGCAGGCCATGAATTTTCACGATCCCATGCCCGGTGATCCGCGTCCTATTCAGGCAATCCATGCCGATCGATCGTTCTTTAAGAATTGTACTGCATACCTCAATGTGGTGTGGGCACTTGATGATATGACAGAAGAAAACGGTGCGACTCGCCTTGTGCCGGGATCGCATAAAAAACCCTGGCCCCGAGATATTATGGACGATCTCAAAGAGGCAGTTGCTGGAGAAATCTACGCGACCTGTAAGGCTGGAACTGGCATTTTTTGCCACGGTGATGTCTGGCATGGCGCACGAGCAAACCTTTCAAAATCGCCCAGGCGTGTGATCCATATGGGATACAGTTGTACAAACACTGCACCTCAATATGAAATTGCAGGCTCTTTGACGCGGGATATTCGCGAGCGGTTGGGCGAGCATTGTGCGCTCATTCCGGATCCTCTATCGTCATTTGATTTGGAGAAGTAATGGCCAATCAAAACCATACGAGAGGAGTACAGGTTATGGGACAAGCATTGACGGAACGCGAAATCCAAGCCGTCGTTCGGGAGGTCACAGACGAAGAGGTGGCGTTCTATCAGGAATACGGATGGGTCATGATGAAGCAACTCGTAGATCCGGAGTTTGTGACGGCGCTTCTATCTGTCGGCCAGGATTGGTTGGAACGCCATGGCGAAAACAAGGGCGGCAGACGGGCTGTCGGCCTGGTACTGCAGGAAGAGGCCGAGCCGTTCCGTTCGTTCATGTTCAGCGAACGCATGTCAAAAAATGCGATGCGAGCGGACAATCCAATGGTCTATTTTCCAATAGAAGCTCTTTGAGAAGGAGCAACAATGTCATCAGTCCGCGGCATTTTCTTTTAACTAAGGTGTGACACACAAAGGAGTGCCACATGCCCCCAACTCAGAAATTTGAAGAGCGCGTTGTTCGAGTGGAGAAACCTTCTGCCCACTTCACGCTGTTGAAAAACGAAAAGGGTGATTTTCTGGGCGTAGCAGAAGGCGAAACAGCCGTCTTTGACCACGCCGACGACAAAGCGATCTGGAAAGAAGAAGGCGACGCCTATCGCCACGTGGTGTCGGGCCTGACACTCGGTATGTCTGCCGCGAGTGACGAAGGTGTGCATCTCGCTCTGAATGGGAAATCACTGGGCGAAGACGGTTCCGAATCGTCCGTGCCGGGGCGTTTTCAGCCAGGTCACGGTCCTGCCCATCTTCCGTCCGAGTACCTCCAGCAAATCCGCGAGAATGGATGGGTCTGCCTGCCGAGCATCTTGTCTCCCCAGGCGATCGAAGAACTGCAAAGGGTGAGTTGCACTGGCAAGTGGGACCATGAAGAATTAGACAGAAGCCTGCCGACCCTCACGCAGTCTGTGGAAGTGTCGAGAGCCGCAACCGAGCCTGTATCCCTCTGGGTGATGCGGGAGTATATGCAGTGTCGGGAAATTCGGCTGGCTCACAGGCCCGGTTTCGCAGTCGTGGCTCCGGACGACGGTGAACGCCAAGTGGGAGGGTGGCATTCGGATTATCCGTACCTCTGGGGGATCGCCAGGAATTCCTCCGATGGCAATCGGATCGTACCGCACAATGCGCTGAATCTCGTGCTTGGCGTTCAGCGCAATTTATGTGTGACCGAATTTAAGAGTGAAAACGGCGCAACCTGTTTCAAACTCGGATCGCATACGCTTGGGCAAGGAC
>JAPPAB010000176.1 GCA_026705765.1 Gemmatimonadota bacterium | reverse complement strand
GGACTTCTACATCGTCCTGTCCGAATGTGAGGCGGATGAAGTCTTTGGGGTAGGTCTGAATGAGGTCTTTGGAGATGGTGTCATATTCGGCCATGTGGAATGCCTCGTGTCTGATGGGGTGCGTGGGACAGTCAAACACAAAGCAAAAATCATGCCAACAAATGGTCATTCTCCAAAAATTGAGTGCTGTGGGGCGTATTGCAAGACGGCTGAACACCCTATTGTGCTCTATATATGCTGTATTGCACACTAACCGAATTTAATCCGCAGATGGACGCAGATGAAAGGCGAGAGGGTACATTTTGTGTCATGAATGAGTGGTTATGTGAAAGATATGTACCACTTGTCTCTGTGGATACCGCGATGGTGCTTGCGTAACATCAGGTAATTAATCCATCATCAATTACCCCTACAATACGTTTTATATTCCTATCTTCCGATTCTTCTGGATACCCCAAGCGGCGATGGATATACCTAATTTGCTATATTATGAATCAGTAGATAGACTGTAGAGACTCTAAATGCCACTGTAGATAACGAGCTTGACTTGGCATTACAACGCGCAGCCGAACTTGAGCGCATCCGCAAGAAACCCAAATGCATCGAATAGGGCACTTTTTCCCACGCCATTTTTGCCGATCACCGCCGTCATAGGGGTAAGCGGTTGGCGATCCCGTTGATTCCACAAGGGACCCAGCGTAATATCTTTGAGTACCTTGAAGTTTCTGATTTCCAAGCCTACTATCTTAGCCATTTTACAGTCCTCTTTGGCGTTGTCTTTTTTAAATTCTGCTATTTCATGCGAATTAGTAGAGTTACAAGCATTCACTGAGTAAAAGACTATCCTGTAGCGATCAGCACACAGGCGTAGCCACACCACAACGACATTAATGACAAAAACCTTCTGGATTGCGGCTCAAAACCATGCCGCAATGACGGCTTTCATGTAGAGCACATGATTTACTGACCGCTTGTTTTCCCGACGTTCTCAATGATTTAAACAAAAAAACCTGTAAATGCAAGTTTTACTGAGGAACTATGAGAGAACAGCATACAAAATCGGTCTTGATAAATTCCGATTCTCAATATATTCTGATTGTATCTACTACTTAACCAAAGGACCTCGCCATGCCCAGCATACCCTGGCGGCCCAGAGTCATCCTTCCCGGCCGCAGTTTCCGCCTGCCCGTACAAGCCACCGACGACAACATCGCCCTCACAGCCAACCACTTTGAAACCATCGCCACCCGATGGTGCGAGCGGGACACCGCGCGCTACTACTACCTGCGATCTCCTCAAAAACAGGGCGACTACACCCTCATCGCAACGCACAACGGCAACACCGCGGAAACCACCATCCAGGTCCGCACCCTCGACAACCTGCGCCAGCCCCACACCTACAACGGCGCGCAATGGCCCCGCCGATGGCCTCTGGGACAAAACTACCACCCCACCAAAACCCGACAAACGCTACAAAACGACCCCAAATCAGAACACCTCAACGAAGAAACCCTCGCCTGGTGGTCATCCCAAACCGACCATATCCTCTGGTCGCAACTACCACCTGCAGAACTGCCCAAAGCGCACTTTGCCAACTGCCATCAGGGCTGTCCAAACTGCGGAACTGCCATCTTCAAATACAGCGGCTTCTATCCCTGGGAACGCAACCATCTCCCCTGCGATTTCAAATCGAAATGCCCCAACTGCGCCTCGATCTATCCCAGCAACAACCTCACAAAAGAAGACTACACCTCGGGCGAGTATGCAGACGACGGATATGGCTACTTCGACGCCGAGGACCACATCTACCTCTTTGCCGCCACCTATCACCGCGACCAGTGCCGCGCCTATCACGCCGGCATCAACGCACTCACAGACAGCCTGCGCGCTGGCGACCTCGACGAAGAACGCACCCGCAAACTCGGCCTCATGCTCCTGCGCTACGCCACAGAAGAACTCTACCTCGCCTCGGTCCCCCAGTTCCGCTATGGACCCTCAAAAAGCGTAGAAGAACCCTGGGAATGGGGACAACCGGACTGGGCAGAAGAAACCGACCCCGTTGCCGCCCTGAGCAGAAAAGGCACCATCCGCTACAGCATCGACACCCCCTACCTCATCGAAAGCCTCGCCCTCGCCTACGACACAGCCTGGCCCCTCCTGAGAGAAGACACTGAACTCGTCGAACGCGCACGGACATTCGGCCTATCCCTGCAAAGCCCCGAAGACACCTGCCTACTCATCGAAGAAATGCTCGCCGCCCTCCTCCAGGTCACCCTGGACCGGGGCGCGGGCAGCAACCTGCCGCGCGAAAGCCAGGGCGCGCTCATCCTCTTGCGCTGCCTGGACCGCGCCGACGCCCGGGACGTCATGGACTGGGTCTATGACGAAGGACCCGACACCCTGCGCGTCTTCACCACCAATGACATCCTGCCCGACGGCACACCCCAGGAATCCACGGGTGGATACAACGCCATCCACAGCGACGGCCTCTTCGACCTGGAATACCACCTCCGCAACCTGCGCACCCAGCAACCCAACGCCTACCCGGAAACCCTGTACCCCTCGCTATTCAAAGATCCGCGAGGCGCACGCGTCCCCCGGGCACTGTGCGAAATCACCATGATCGGAAAATCCTACTTCCAATTCGGCGACGGCTCCGCCCCCGGTTCCGCTGGCATCCATACAGAAGACGCAATCCGTCTGGAAGACGACCTCTATCACGCGCCCATGAAAACCAGCGTAATGGAACGCGCCATAGCCTTCACCAGCGACCCACACCTCGAAGAAATCCAATCCACCGTACAGAACAAACAGCACCGCGCGCTCGGACCAACCATCCTCGACAGCGTCGGCATCGCCATCTTGCGCACACCCGAAGCCCCCGAACGGGCCGCCGTGGGCATAGCTTATGGCGACACCATGCACCACCGCCATCGAGACCTCCTGGACGTCCAGCTCTTCGCCTTTAACCGTCCCTTTCTCACAGACCTCGGCTATCCCCAATCCTGGGCAAGCACATCCCCCTGGGAAGCCCATTGGGCGACCCACAACACCGTCTGGGCAGACCTGCCGCCCGGCGAACCCACCAGCGCGGGCCGTGGCCGCCTCGTACGCGCCCTATTCACCGACGGCATCCAGATCCTGGACATTGAAGCCCACCGCTGGGTACTCGACCCATCGGGCGGCTGGCACAAACTCGATATCACCTTCCGCCGCCTCATCGCCCTGATCGAAACCGACGGCGAAGGCATCGCCCTCCTCGACCTCTCACGCATCGCGGGCGGCGCAGAACACTGGCGCACCTGTCGCGGCCTGGAAGGCATATTCCAAACTGACAATGTGGATCTCAAACCCCAACCCGGCACAGTCGCCGGTCCCCACATCCAGCGCACCCAAACAGACAACCTGCCCCACCCGGACCACACCGCCCTCGCGTACATGGACAACGTAACAACCGCCCGGGCACCACAAACTTTTCAAGGCACCTGGCAATCGCAAATCGAACCAGCCGTACATCTCGACCTCCATCAACTCAACATTTCTCCAAACACCCAGGTCCTCAACACCCGTGCGGCACAGGCCATGGGAACACCCGAAGAATCCAACTACCTCTACCATCCCGTAATCTGGCGTCGCACGCCCGACAACGACACCACCTGCATCGACCTCGTCTTCGAACCCCACCTCGGCAACCCCACCCTCGCCAGCACCACAGCCATACCGTCGAACAACCCCACAGCCGCGGGCATCCACCTCACCACCGCACACGGCAAACAAATCGCCCTGTACTGGGCACCCAATGCCAGCCCGAATGACGAAACCCAATTTGAAAACGGCACTGTCCTCACAGGTGCCCTCGCAGTCGTCGCAGACGACCAAATCTCAACCCTGGGCACAACCGCCTTTCAAAGCACCAAAACAACCCTCACAAATCCCCACGCACAACAAACTGGCCGCATCACCGCCCTCAACCGGGAAACCTGCACCATCGACATCGAGGGCCTGGAAGACATCGCCGCAGGCGACCGCATCACCATCAACCCGGACGGCCGCGCACACAGCTACCGCATCGAAGCCGCCGAACAACTCGGCACCCACATCCACCGCCTCACCCTGGACGTCACCTCCATCCTGGGACGCGCAAAAATCATCGCCATCGAAGACAACAAAATCGACCTCGGCTTTCACATCATGGCAAAATCCGGCAACCTCCACGGCACGCGGCTACAAACAGAAACCAGCGACGACTGGGCGGTCATAGCAAACGCCCAAAACGCGAGCACCTGGCCCCCCGGAAGAATACGCACCACCATCTACCTTGACCCGAACAACAACAAACGCCAGAACCTATCCCCCGGCACCTGGGTACAGGCCGTCGATTACGTAATTGGCGACACCATCCTCTTTGAACCCCTGTGCAGGGGATAGTGGACATTCTTCCGCCATTTTTTATATTGATAACCCACAAAAAGAAAGGAATCGCAATGGCCGTTGCAACACTACCCCTAACAGAAAATCAGATTGACCAATACCATCGAGACGGTTTCTTGCTGGCCTCGGGATTGATTCCCGAGGCTATTGCACGCACGGGTGAAGCCACAATGTGGGAAGTCATGGGCATGGACCCTCACGCCCCGGAAACCTGGAACAACTATTCAGACGAAGCGATTGCATCCACGCTACAGGCCGGATTCAAACCCCGATCGAAATTATTTCAACACTTCGACAATCAACACCCCGACCTCCTCGCCTGTTACACGCCCGAAATGATGGCAGCAATGGCGCAATTAACCGGCGAAAGTGTAGATCTCTTTCATCTACCAACCGGCACACTCATACAAAACATCTTTCCCTCAAATGAAGAATGGGCGTGGCAAGGGGCACATTTTGACGGTGGCGTAAAAGCCAAAATGCACAAAACACTCCCCGGCCCATTCATCATCAACTCCATCATCTATCTCAACGACATTGAAAAACACGGCGGGGGAACAGTCGCGTGGCCCGGATCCCACAAACCCATTCGCACACTGGCAGAATCCGATCCCGAAAAATACGAATACATGTGGCAGCTAAAACAAGACCTGCACACCGTCGATATCGGCGACCCCGTAGAACTGGAACCAAAATGCGGCGACATATTATTCTTCGCCCACTTCTGCGTCCACGCCGCCACCAATAACGTACGCGACATGCCCCGCCTGGCACTGCGAAGCCGGTGGTAAATGGAGATCTCAATTGGCGCTTTCCTCTGCCCAAGAAGCGATACATCCGGCAACTGAACCAAAACTGATATCGTGGAAAGTCGTGGTCGCGGGCCTGCTATTAATCGTCGCATCGGACTACTACATCAACTGGTCCACCGTAATCTTGCGGGCGTCGAAGAACAACAAAGCCCTATTCCCGATGGGCCTGTTCTTCCCATTTGTAGTGCTCGTAGGCACCAACCTGCTACTCAGATGGATAAAACCGCGGTGGGCACTGAACCGAGGACAACTGTGCGTCGCCCTGGGCATGGGACTGATCGGATCCCTATTCCCATTCTACGGCCTGGCATCCTACGTCGTCGGCACCATTGCTGCGCCCTATTATTTCGCCACCCCGGAAAACGGCTGGGCAGAACTGCTGCACCCCAACATGGTCTCCTGGCTGATCATGAACAACGAAGACAAAGCCGTGACCTATTTCTACGACGGCCTGCCCCCGGGCGAACCCATACCCTGGAGAGCCTGGGCAGTACCGGTATTCTGGTGGATGACCTTTGTAGCTGCAGCGGCATGCGTGGCCCTCTGCCTCATGGTAATACTGCGAAAACAGTGGGTAGAAAACGAACGCCTGGAATTCCCGCTCATGGAAGTGGGCATGCAGGTAGCTCAGGTAGATAAGCGCAATGGGGGAACACCCGCCTTACTCAACCAACCACTCTTTCGCGTGGGCTTCTGGATCGGGATCTTTGCAGTATTCTGGAACATCATCTCGTACTTTTACCCCTTAATACCCGGACTGCCAACCACGCACACCGAAGGGCAGTGGTTCCGCTGGCTGGAAGGTGCCAAACCCTTCTGGGTACAAATCAGCATCTACGTCATAGGCTTTGCCTATTTTGCACGGGTCGAAACCCTGTTCAGCTTCTGGCTATTCTTTCTCTTCACAGAAATTGAAGTCGCGACCTTCGACCGCCTGGGCATCGCGGCAGGGCACGGAGGCGGCGAAGCCGTGCGGTCACAAAATTTCGGAGTACTATGCGCCTATGTCATGTTCGGACTATGGATGGCGCGCGGACATCTAAAAGCCGTATTTCGAAAAGTCTTCAAAAATGCCTCCGACGTAGATGACTCTCAGGAAGTGATGTCCTACCGTGCAGCACTAATCGCCCTCATAGCATCCTTGCTATACATGGTCGCGTGGCTACACGCGGCAGGCATGGAAATCCGGATCGTCGTCCTGTACCTGTTTTTCACCGCAGTGGCCTACATTGGAATGGCCCGATTCGCCGCAGAACTGGGACTACCCTATGGAGATATAGCCTACCACTCAATAACCTGGACCCCGCTCCACATCATGGGCGGGCAAACAGTCACAGCATCCACCTTGACGTGCCAGGGCTATCTCTGGGCCATGTTCGGAAAAACCCGGGGATTTCTGGGACCCCCAATCGCGCAAATGCTAAAACTGACCACACCGCTGCGGGTCGAGCGCGGGCGACTATTCGGCGTAATCGTGCTCGCCGTAGTAGCAGGCGCCACATTTGCAATACTCCACGCCATATACATGGGCTATTCCTCCGGCGGCTTCAACCTCAGAGCCGCGTGGAACCTGTTGATCGGACCACAGCGGTCCTACGACGCATCCGTAACCTGGATCCGCAACCCGGAAGCGCCCGATGTAGAGCGCATGTTATTCATGGGATCTGGCGTATTGATCACAGCCGTACTCACCTATTTGAAATACCGCTTCGTACACCTGCCCCTCCATCCCGTAGCCCTCATGCTACAGGGCACCTATATGGCGCAGAAAACCGTATTCTCGGTATTTCTCATCTGGATCTACAAAGCGACCATACTGAAAATAGGTGGCGTGCGCCTCTACAGAAAAGGACAGCCGTTTTTCATCGGCCTGCTAATCGGATATGCCATAGCGACATTCTTATCCTGCGTAATAGACAGCATCTTCTTCTTTGGACAGGGACACCTGGTACACGGATTTTAGAGGAGTCATTTAATGGCAACAGTTGACACCAGAACACATGGCTTAACCGCGGAAGAGCGCGAGGCTTACGCAAAAGACGGATTCTTCATCCGACCAAAAGCCTTCGATACGTATGAGATCGACGCACTGCGCGACAGAATTGAAGACCTCGTAGAACTCATCGAAACCTCTGACGTACTGCCAGAAAAACAGAAACAAGCAATCCTGAAACGCAACGCCGGAACCAAAGCGACTTCTGGGCCTGCATCGTTAAACAGCATAACGCGACTTCACAGATTCAGCGCCCTGGTGCGATCCCACATCCGCGACCCGAGGCGACTGGAGGCGGTCACACAGGTCGTAGGATCGGATTTATTCTGTCCAAACGACCTGTACTTCTTCAAACCCCCGGGCACCGGACGGCCCATCGCGTGGCACCAGGACTCCTGGTACTTCCGAAACACGTATATCAGCAGCATAGGCGACGCCATAGAGCAAGCCTCAATTGGAACCTGGCTGGCACTGGATGATGCAGATGAAGAAAACGGATGTTTATGGGTAATCCCCGGCAGCCACCGCCTGGGTGTAGTCGATCACAGCCAGGTCGAAAGCGATGAGTACTTATTGCAAAAAAAATTGACCGTATCCGACGAAATGGAAAAACGAGCAACACCAGTGGAAGTCCCCAAGGGCGCACTCGTATTTTTCAACAATGCCCTATTTCACCGCAGCACACCCAACAGATCAGATCGGTTTCGGCGGGCCTATATCGTACACTACATGAAAGCAACCATTCAGCACACCAATACCCGGAACAGGCAAAGGATAGACGAAGAGACGAAGCACTGGGGCACAACTGAGATGTACATCTGCGGCGTGCCCGGAACCATACAAACAACACCCGAAAAAGAAAGCATGAACTGGGACAGCGCACTGGGACGAACATTGACAGAAGACGACATTCGGATAAAAAGGAAATAAAATGCCAGATAAACGCCCCAACATCCTCTACATCATGACCGACGACCATGGAACCGGTGCCCTGAGTTGCTACGGCAGCCAGATCAACCACACCCCCAACATGGACCGCATTGCCAACGGAGGAATGCGCCTGGACAATTGTTATGTAACCTACTCCTTGTGCTCGCCCAGCCGCGCCTCCATCTTAACCGGAAAATACGCACATCTCCACGGACAAACATCAATCGGTGGAAATATCTTTGACGGCACACAGCAGACATTCCCCCGCCTACTACAGGACGCAGGATATCAAACAGCAGTCATCGGAAAATGGCACCTGCACAGCATACCAACTGGCTTTGATCACTACAGCGTCATGTGGAATCAAGGCTCTTATTTTGACCCCATATTTATCGAACCCGGTGCGCATGGCCCTGTATGGAAAGAAAGCCGGGGATATTCGACAGACCTGGTAACCGACAAATGCCTGGACTGGCTCAAAGGGCGAAACCCCGAACAACCCTTTATGCTCCTGTGTCATTTTAAGTCCCCCCATTACAACTGGGAGCCGGACGAAAAACACCAGGCGATGTACCAGGACGAAACAATCCCCGAACCAGAGACATTTGACCACAACTTTGGAGACAGCCCGGTACCTCCCGAAGCATTGCAAGTCAAGCTCGAAACCGTCCATGAACAATGGAATATCACCCACTGGGACGCCATGCCCGAAGGATTATCCATGCAGCAACAAAAACGCAGAAACTACCAGTACTTCATCAAAGACTACCTCCGCTGTGTAGCCTCGGTAGATGACAATATCGGGCGACTCCTCGACTACCTCGACGAACAGAACCTCGTCGAAAATACAGTCGTAGCATATACCTCAGACAACGGGATGTTTCAGGGCGAACACGGCTGGGTCGATAAAAAAATGATGTACGAAGAAAGCCTGCGGGTCCCATTCTTAATCCGGTACCCCAGAGAAATCGCAGCGGGAACCCACACAAGTGACATGGTCATCAACCTCGACTATGCACCGACCTTCCTGGAATATGCCGGGCAGCCCATCCCCACAGACATCCAGGGAAAAAGTCTGGTCCCCCTCCTGAAAGGACACCCACCGGACAATTGGCGAACCGCGTTCTACTATCAACACTTCGACATCCACCCCGACGGCGAACTGGCAAACTGCGGCGTACGCACCAAAAATTACAAACTCATCTGGTACAACCACAACTACGACCACTACCAGCTCTTCGACACCCAAAAAGACCCCAGCGAAACCCGGGATGTATCCGAAGACCCCGAATACGCCTCAACAGTATCCGAAATGAAAGCCTTGCTACAAGAAGAACGCGAAAAAGCGGGCTTAACAAACGAAATAGAACAACAAATCTTCAACAGCGATAACATACCTCAAACGCGCAAGCAGATGAACGCGTTACTACAAACAATAGACACCAATACCGCAAAGGAAAAACAATGAAAAACGCCAAACTCCGCTACAGACAGGTTCATCTCGATTTCCACACCTCTGAACACTGCCCGAATGTCGGTGGCAAATTTGACGAAGACCAGTTCATCGGCGCCCTGAAAAAAGGCCATGTCAATTCCATAACCATCTTTGCACAATGCCATCACGGCTGGTGTTATTACCCCACAAAAACGGACATGGAACATCCCAACCTGCAAACCGACCTCGTCGGACGCATGCTCGCCGCAGCCAAAAAAGCCGACATCAACATGCCCGTCTATATCACCGTACAATGGCAGGAAAAAGCTGCCCGCGAACACCCCGAATGGCGCGTCAGGCGACCTGACGGGGGCTATGTGGGACGGCCAACCATGCACCCCCATACCCCCCTGCCACACGGCGGATGGTATCGCCTGTGTTGCAACACGCCCTATCTCGACGCGAGTGTCTTGCCCGTATTGACAGAAGTAATGGACATGTACAATCCCTCTGGCATATTTCTCGACATCACCGGGGAAGAAATTTGCACCTGTGACTGGTGTATCGCCAGCATGCACGAAAAAGGACTCGACCCCGATAACGCTGGAGACCGGGTTATCCACTCACAAGATGTGTACAAAGACTATCTATCCAAAACAACGGACATCATCTGGACTCGAAATCCCGACGCCACAATTTATCACAACGGCAGCGACAAAAAGGGTCGCCACGACCTCTACCCCTACTGGTCGCACCACGAAATCGAATCCCTGCCAACCGGCATGTGGGGATACAACCACTTCCCGACAAATGCGCGCTACTTCACAAACCTGCCCGACTGCAACGCAATCGCACAAACGGGCAAATTCCATCGCATGTGGGGCGAATTTGGCGGCTTCAAAAATCCAGTCGCACTGGAATACGAAGTCGGACAAATCATCTCACTAAATTGCCGCTGCATGGTAGGCGACCAACTCCATCCAGAAGGTGAAATGGACGAAGAAACCTATCGCATCATAGGCGAAGCGTACAAACGCGTTGAAGAACGCGAACCCTGGCTGGAAGATGCCGAACACGTGGTAGATGTGGCGATCCTCGCACCCTCGGGCGTACACAAAGACAGAGACCTGGAAGACAGCGAAGTCGGCGCCGGACTCATGCTCATGGAAAACCACATCCCATTCTTAATGCTCGACGAAACAATGGACCTATCCCCCTACCAACTATTAATTCTACCAGACAGCGTGCGCGTGGATAACGCACTAAAAACAAAAATCGACGCCTTTCTGGCAGGCGGCGGAAAATTACTATCATCTGGCGAAAGCGGCCTGGACCCCGCGGGAAATGGTTTTGCGTATGACATCGGAGCAGAATATACCGGACCCTCGCCCAATGATATAGAATACGTAGTCGTCGGAGACGCCATCGCCCAAAACATGGTACGCACCCCATTCCTCGTCTATGAATCCGGCGTAACCACAAAAGTGACAGACGGCGAAATACTCGCAACCGCGTGGAAACCGTATTTTAACCGCACCTACGGAAAATTCTGCTCCCACCGAAACACCCCTTATGAAGGCGACGCGGGTTGGCCCTCAGTCATCCGCAAAGGCAACATCATCCACATCGCCCAACCCATCTTCAGAGTCTATGACGATCAGGGCATGCAATTGCACCGCGACCTGGTAAAAAACTGCATCGACCTGCTCTACGACGACCCCTTATTGCAGGTCTCCCTGCCATCGTGCGGCCGCGTAAACGTAACGCGCCAACCCCAGGAAGAAAACCGGCTAATTTTGCATCTCATGTATGCCAACCCCATCAAACGGGGCGACACAAATGTAATTGAAGACATTATCCCACTGTACAATATTGCAGTCTCCCTCAAATCGGACCGCAACATATCTCGCGTATATCTCGCACCCGAAAACGAGGACATTGAATTTGCAGTAACGAACGGGCGCGTGTCATTTACCGTGCCAAAAGTCGAAATGAATCAGATTGTGGTGATTGAATAATGCCAAAAGAAAGGAGCCTCCCATGCCAGAAACAAAAAAAATCGTCCGGTCGGAACCCTTTGTGATCAACAAAAACATGGGCAGCCCGATGGCGATATCCGCCAGAGACCTCACGCCAAAAAATGCGGATGGTCTGCGCGTAGTCTTGCCAACGGAAAAACAAAAATACGACTTTGATCGCAATGGTTGGCTCTTAATCCCCGGCGTACTCTCAAAAGACGAATGCGACGAAATGCGGACCTTTGCCGAACGATTGACCAAAGACCCCGAAAGCATACCCGAACACGAACGCTGTCCGCTCGGCGGACCATTGCAAAAACTGGCCGACCACCCCGTTGTCGTCGGATTCATGAACGAATTTGTAGCATATCCTCCCCTCGCCAACGACGAGCGATACGGATTCAGACTGGAAACATCCCACCTGTTTTACCGCGACGCTGAAACGCCCGGAAAATTTAGTCCACATAACGGCAATGGCCTGTTTCGCATGCCCTGGGACTCCCACTTTTACCGGTGCATCCCCGGCAAAGCCTGGAGCGGACTAACGCGCGTCGTATGGGAATTTAACCCTGTCAAAAAAGGCCAGGGCAGCACATTATTTGTACCGGGCAGCCACAAAGCCGCTTATCCAGCACCCGAAACCGTCCGCGACCCCGAATCAACCATGTGGGAAACATATAGCTGTCCACCCGGATCGCTGTTATTCTTCACCGAAGCAATCACGCACAGCGCACATCCCTGGACCAACACCGAAAACAATCGCCTCGCCGTATTCAACCTCTACAATATCGTCGCCAGCCGATGGCATTCGTGGTTACCCCCTGAAAAACTCATCGAATCCATGCCCCCCTTAAGACAAACGCTCTTCAGCGAACCGTACAACGAAAAAGTGGATACATTCTTCCCACGCACAACAGCGTATATGGACGGATAATTGAACAGGAGACCAACATGGACAACAATGGAACCGTAACACCTTATATCATCGACAAAAATCTGGGCAGCCCAATGGACGACTACTCAGATGTATTGCCAAAAAAAAATGGCGACGGATTAGACATCATCGAACCGACCGCAGAGCAGAAATACCGGTTCGACAAAGACGGATGGCTCTTAGTCCCAGGCGTATTGAACGAACAGGACATCAAAGAAATGCGGGAATATTGTATTCAACTGCACTTCGACCCCCAATCGCTCCCCGAACACGAACGCACCCCGCTGGCAGGTCCCACACAGAAATTGATAGATCACCCTCTGGTAGTCGGCATGATGAACGAATTCATGGCTAATCCTCGTCTATCAAGCCCCAATTGTTATGGATTCAGCCTGGCCGCCAATGGACTCTGGTATAGAACCGCACCCAATCGGCGAAATGAAGGCAAAAGAGAAGCCCGTCAATTTAGCCCACACAATGGCAATGGACTATACCGCCTGCCCGGCGACGCGCACTATTACAACGCCTTCCCCGGCAAAGCCAACAGCGCGCATACCCGCGTAGTTTGGGAATTGAACCCCGTCAAACACAAACAGGGCGGCACACTCCTCGTAACGGGCAGCCACAAAGCCGTGTACACCGCACCCAACGAAATACAAGACCCCGACTCCAGCATCTGGACGACCTATTCCTGCCCAGCAGGCTCGGTCCTGCTTTTCGCAGAAGCAACAACACACAGCGCGCATCCGTGGACCAATGAAGAAAACGACCGCATCGCCATCGCCAACCTCTACAACTTCGTAGATGGCGGTCACGCCAGACTATTGCGACCCGACCCCCGCATCCTGAACGCCATGCCCCCGATTCGCCAGACCCTGTTCAGAGAGCGATTCGCCGGTCAAAATGTCGTCAGGTAAGAACATCATGGACCAGAACCGACCAAATATCCTGTTCATAATGACCGATGAGCAGCGATTTGACCACCTGGGACGTGTAAACCCTGCGGTAAAAACACCGCACATAGACGCCCTGGCCAATGATGGCGTTCTATTCACCCGGGCATATACACCCAATCCATCCTGTGTACCTGCACGCGCAGGAATATTCACGGGGAAATATCCCCACCAGTGCGCGGCACCCACCTTTATCACCTACTTGCCAGCGCACGAAAAGACATTCATGAGTTATTTGCAAGAAGCGGGATATTACACAGCAGTCATTGGAAAACAGCACTTTGGCGAATCGAAAATTGAACGGGGTTATAACCACGAAGACATTATAGACAGCCACAGCCCCGCACCTCAGAATCCAAATCGCAACTCCTATAACCAGTGGTTGTGGGACTCCGGATTTAAGCACCGCAATGAATTAATTCAGGGAAATCCCGAAATCAGACGATATTCGGAATGGAAAGCGGACCCAAAATACCACGTCGATCACTACGTAGGTGACCGGGGCCGCGAATGGATAGAAAGCGGCAGGCCCGAAGAACGCCCCTGGTTTTGCTGGATCTCATTCCCAGGCCCACACGGCCCCATTGACTGTGGCAATCTCCCCCAGGCCGACCTGTACGACCCGGCAGAAATCGACATGCCAGAGACAAATTTTGAGATGCTGGCACAAAAACCCCCGCACAACTCACTTCGAGGCGGACCCGAGCGCCAACAGCCTTTTACAAAAGATGAAATACGCAAACTGCGGCACGCTTATTACGCAAACGTAACACTCATAGATGAAAAAATCGGCGCAATCGTACAGGCATTAAAAAATAGCGGTGCCTATGACAACACCCTCATATTCTTCACCAGCGACCACGGCGATTTCATGGGCGACTTCCAACTCATGGCAAAAGGACAAAACATAATGGAAGTACTCATGCGCATACCCTTTGTAATCAAACCTCCCCAAGGCGGCGTACGCGAAAAAGTAGAATCATCTCTCATCTCGGCAATTGATATTGCAGCTACCTGTTTAACGGTCGCTGGCGCAGAAGTACCCGAACACATGGCATCACGCGACCTGTCGCATTATTGGTCCCATGCAGAAGACCTGGACGACCAGGACGAATTGTACATGGAAGCATCGGGCATTCGGTGCTTGCGCACCCGACGCTGGAAAATCGGGCATTATTGGAACAAACCCTATGGCGAACTCTACGACCTGAAAAACGACCCCTGGGAAAAAGAAAACCTGTGGGACCGCCAGGACATAGCAGAATTAAAATCCAAATTGCAAAAACGTTTACTGGACAAACTGATCGAACTGAGTCCGCGGTCTTATATCGCGTGGAATCACGGCGCACCTGAATTATAAAGGATCTCCTATATGAACGGATATCGGATAGGAATTGTAGGATGTGGTGGAATAGCACATCGGCACATTGCGGGATATCGGAAAGTCGCGCACGACCTGGGAGAAGTCGTCGCAGGATGCGATATAGACAAAGAGCAACTGAACAGATATTGCGACCAATACGACATACCCAATCGCTTTACAAATGCGGCAGACATGATCGCATCGGGAGAAATTGACGTCATCAGCCTGTTAACACCCCCTGCTGTGCGTCATGACGTAATCTTCCCCGCAATTGAAAAAGGAATCCATCTCCTCGTCGAAAAACCATTCGGCGAAACATTGTGCGATGCAGTCTCCTTTGTCGAAGCCGCGGAAAAAGTGGGCGTAACCCTGGCGGTCAACCACCAACTGGGATTCATGGAAGACGTCGTCGCAATGCGCGACATCATCAACTCGGGTGAAATTGGCGACATACGTTATATATCGCACGACGAACTAAAAAACCGGACCCAGGTACGCGGGTGGCGAAGCCGGGAACAACGCCTGGAAATCAGCATCTTTAGCATCCACCTCATCGACCGCATCCGCACACTGGCAGATAGTCCACCCCAAAGCGTATCAGCCGTAGCCCGCCATTGGAATCCAGATGTCAAAGGCGAAACCTTTACCAGCCTGACAGTACAATTTGAAAATGGCATCGTCGGCACCATGGTCTCCAACTGGCATGGCTTAACCCTATCGGAATGTCGATTGCGCATAGACGCCACAAAAGGCTCGGCACTATCCGTCAAAAAAGTCGTACTCGCCGACACAGCCACATTGCACACCCATCCCCTGAACGGAAAAAAGGAAACACGCGAATTCAATCGCGAAGGGGCATTCACACACGCAATGGGTGAAAGCATGAACCACCTGATGGACTCCGCGCGGCGCGGCGCAGAACCCGTGCACAGTGGACGAGGGAATTTACACACCATGCAAATCGTCGATGCGGCCTATTTATCGGCACAACGCGGTGGACAAATGGTAGAAGTAGCGGAAATAAAATAAAACTGGAGGAACAGCAATGACCACAGATTGCCCCACAACCCCTGAAGACATCGCGCAATATCAAAAAAGGGGATTCATCAGCTATCCCAACTTCTTCACGCCCGAAGACCTCCGGGAACTCGCAGACGCGCTCGACCACGCCGTAGCAATCAACCGCGCCAGAATCAAAGGCGCAGAAAACGCGGGACGGGGCAGACCCGAATACGAACTCGTATTTAATCAAATGGTCAACCTCTGGACCGACTATGCAGGCGCGCGAAAAATCGCCCTGAACAAACGCCTCGCAGAATCCGCCCGCCGGCTATCACAAGCCAAACAAATCCGCATCTACCACGACCACGCACTCATAAAACCACCCGGCGTCAAAAGCCGGGAAACCAACTGGCACCAGGACTTCCCGTACTGGTCTGGCATGGACCGCCCGGGCGCACTCTCCGCCTGGGTCGCAATCGATGATGTCTATATCGAAAACGGCTGCATGCACTTCGTCCCCGGAAGCCACAAATTCGGCAAACAAGAAAGCGTGAGCCTGACCACTCAGGGCGAAAGCATCGTCCAAAAAATGAAAGAACGCGGACACAAAGTCGCTGAACCGGAAACCATAGAACTGCCAGCCGGCGGCGTCACCTTCCACCACGGATGCAACTTCCACTATGCGGGACCCAACCTCAGCGACGAACCCCGCCGCGCATTCGCCATCATCTACATCCCCGACTACGTCCTCTTCACCGGCAAAAACGACGCAGCGGGCGCGCAAGACGAAATGGAAATCGGCAAACCCTGGGACCACCCCCTGCATCCCGTCATAAAGGAGGCCAAAAATGTTGACCCCTGAACAATGTGAATCATACCAGCGCGACGGCTATCTCTTAGTCCCCAACCTCTTCTCAAAAGCGCAATTGGCACCCGCGCTCGAAGTCGCAGAACAAAATGCCTACGGCAAATCTCACGAAGAATTCAACGCCGAAATAGATGCCCATCCCGAAATTGCAGAAACACTCATCAGACCAAAAGGCCGCCGAAGCTTTGGCGGACCCCGCGCGCAATTTCACGACATCCCAACGGGTATCGACGCCATTGACCGCACCCTTGAACACGCACCCTTTTTAGACGCCCTCTCCCAACTCTTAGACACACCCGACATGCACTATCACCACGGCTTTGTCTATGCCCGTAGCGGACGCCTGGACCGGGGAACCCCAAGAGAACCCTGGCAGGGCTTCCACATCGACTGGGCAAAACCCCTGCTACCCCCGCACCCGGAATGGCAACGCTACGGCCACATCCAGGCCTGGGTTTATCTGACCGACAACGACGCAGACTGCGCCCCGGTCCGCGTATTGCCCGGCGCACACAGCAAAATGAACAAACTCATCCGCGAGCCACTCGGCACAGAACACGCATCTTATCGCTTTGACGACATCCGCGAGCTCCCTTACAAATTCGAACCCGTCACCGCCACGGGAAAAACCGGAACCGTACTCTTTTACAGCTCACACACGCCCCATTCAGCCCAGGCATTCACCAACCCCAGAAAACAACGCGCCGTCCTCTTCTACGCCGTGGGCCGCAGAGACACCAGCACCTGGACACTCACGGAAAAACGAGACATACAAGAACGCGGACGCCTGCGCCCCTTCCTGACAAAAACCACCGCAAGAGTCCGCAGCCTCTTTGGCTGGCCCAACCCCGGCGACGACTTCTACACGCCAGAAACGCTTCACCTCATCAAAAACGCCTATCCAGAAATGGACCTCAGCCCATACAAGGAGCAACGCGCATGACAGAACGCCCCAATGTGATCCTGATCTTAACCGACGATCAGGGATATGGGGACTTGAGTTGCACCGGCAATCCTGTATTGCAAACGCCACATCTGGACAAGTTATACGACCAGAGCGTGCGCTTGACCGACTATCACGTAGATGCCATGTGCTCGCCCACAAGAGCCGCGCTCATGACCGGGCGATATGCCGCGCGCACCGGCGTATGGAGCACCCTGCGGGGCCGATATATCATGCGCCGGGACGAAATCACCATCGCCGACGCATTTTCGGACTCGGGCTATCGAACCGGCATCTTTGGCAAATGGCATCTGGGCGACAACTATCCCTATCGCCCCTTTGATCGGGGATTTGGGGAATCCCTGAGCTTTGGCGGCGGCGTAGTAGGAGAAATCCCGGACTACTGGGACAACGACAACTTCACCGCAACATATCTCCGAAACGGCACACCCGAACCGCACGCCCGTTATTGCACAGACGTATGGTTCAACGAAGCCATGCAATTTATGGCGGCGGATGAAACCCCATTCTTCTGCTACATCTCAACCAACGCCCCCCATGGCCCATTCAACGTACACGAAAAATACAGCGCGCCTTATTTACAACAGGGCATACCGAAACAACGCGCGCGATTTTACGGCATGATCGCAAACATCGACGAAAACATCGGGCGCCTCCGCCAGTGGCTCGCGGACAATGATCTAACAGAAAACACCATACTCATCTTCATGGGAGACAACGGCACATCCATGGGAACGGGAATAACCGCGGATGGATATCCAACAGATGGATATAACGCGGGCATGCGCGGCAAAAAAACGTGGGTCTATGACGGCGGCCATCGCAACGCGTGTTTCATACACTGGCCCGCCGGAAAACTAACAGGCGGTCGCGATGTCGAACCTGTAACCGCCCACATCGACATCTTGCCCACACTAATCGACCTCTGCAAACTCTCCCCACCAGACGCGAAATTCGACGGCACCAGCCTCACACCCCTGTTGAACAACGCCTCTAACGACTGGCCCGCGCGCACCCTATTCGTACACCAGCAGCAAATTGATCACCCAAAAAAATACAAAGACTTCGCCGCCATGACCGACCGCTGGCGACTCGTACACACGGGAGTCTGGCGCGAGCCACAACACGAACTATTTGATCACAAACGCGACCCCGAGCAAAAGCGCGACATAGCAGAACACCATCCCGACATCGTACAAAGCCTGCGCGAAGACTATGAAAATTGGTGGACCGACATCTCCCGGCGATTTGGCGAATACAGCGAAATCCCAATCGGATCAAACCGCGAAAACCCCACAACACTAACCGCACATAGCTGGCACGGAAAAGAAGGGATCTACAGCCAGCGACATGTACGCCAAAAAGAGCGAGACAACGGATTCTGGGCCATCGACATTGAACAAGACGGAGAATACGAATTCGAACTTCGCCGCTGGCCCATTGAAATCGACACACCGATCTGCGCCGCACTACCCGGCAGAACAGGCGTCCCTTATGTAGATGATCTATTGCCGGGAGAAGCACTCGCCATCAAAACAGCAAAATTACAAGTAGGCGACATCATCCAACAAAAAGCAGTAGATGAAAGCGCTCCTTGCGTCACTTTCCAGTTATCACTCAAAAAAGGCTCAACCCGCGTACAAACCTATTTTGACGATGGCATTGACGCGCCCCCCGGTGCCTACTATGTTTATGTAAAGAGAATCAGTCCCGCTTAGTCCCAAAATCTACTGAGGAGTCTATCAATGGCATCACGCGTAACGGGTGTTCCCCGACCGGTTGGTATATCTGTGTACGACCCCGAGCGTACCTGGAATGGCTATACCGTCTATGCTGGCGGTGAGATAATTGACATGAACGGCAACCTCGTAAAGCATTTTGACCTATCACAACTGGGCAAAGTAATGCCTGGGGGGTATATACTCGGTGACCGGCGATACAACGGCCCCCGCATGGAACGGGGGCGCGAACTCGTTCAGTTGGATTGGGATGGGAATGAAGTCTGGCACTACAATAAAACCGAGCAAATCGAAATTGATAAGAAAAAAATCTGGTCCGCCAAGCAACACCACGACTTTGAGCGCGAGGGCAGTCCAACCGGGTATTATGCGCCGGGTTTAGATCCCATCATAGAAGGAAATACAATTGTACTTGCAGCAAAAGAAGTAGAAAGGCCACATATCGCACCTGGGGTGCTGCATGGCGATTGTATTTTGGAAGTAAATTGGAACGGCGACACCGTGTGGGAATGGCAAAGCGTGGATCACTTTGATGAAATGGATTTTAACGAAGAAGCAAAAAATGCGATTTACCGGGGAGGGCGCGTCGGTGCAGATCCCTATGACTGGGTACATTCCAACAGCGTATCCTATCTGGGACCAAACAAATGGTATGATGCTGGCGACGAGCGATTTCATCCAGATAATTTTATCTGGGATGGACGACATACCAACACAATCGCAGTAATCAGCAAAAAGACGGGTAAAATCGCGTGGAAAGTCGGGCCAGATTATTCACTGACATCCGAACTGCGGGCACTGGGCTGGATCATTGGACTGCATCACGCACACATGATTCCAAAAGGCTTGCCCGGTGAAGGAAACATCCTGGTATTCGACAATGGCGGTGCTGCTGGATATGGCGCACCGAATCCGGGTGCTCCCAACGGGAGGATGAACGCGGTACGAGATTATTCTCGTGTGGTAGAATTCGATCCAATAACACTGGAACTCGTATGGGAGTATTCCGCGCTCAAGGCAGATGGTGACCGGATCCGCGCCTGCCGTTTTTACAGCCGACCGTGGAGTTCTGCACAGCGCCTGCCCAATGGCAATACACTGATTTGCGAAGGCGCAGGAGGTCGGCTTTTTGAAGTCACTCCCGAACTCGAAATTGTATGGGAATTTATCAGCCCTCACGAAACGTGTTATCGCGCTTATCGCGTACCATACGAGTGGATCCCACAACTGGACAAACCAGAGGAAATAGCCATCGTCGTCAAAGAATAAAGGAGCATAAATGAAAATCACCGATCTACACGTAATACGTATGGGCACCCCGGGAAAGGGTGAGGGAACAAACTGGACATTTATAAAAATCGAAACCGACGCCGGCATATACGGATTGGGCGAAGCTAGTCTGCAATACAAGGACGAAGGACTAATAGCGGAATTTGGCGCATTCAAGCGATATTTAATCGGCAAAAACCCCTTTGAAATCGAACGACTATGGACATCCCTCTATCGGCGCGTCACCTGGTCTGGCGGCCCCGTAACCACCAGTGCCATCAGCGCCATTGACCTCGCCCTATGGGACATCAAAGGCAAAGCTCTCGGCGTACCCGTATATGAATTACTCGGCGGCAAATCCCACGACAAAATACGCATGTACGCCAACGGCTGGCCCAGAAAGGGAAACACCCCCGAAGCCATCTTCGAAGGCGTAAAACAGGTCGTAGATCAGGGCTATACAGCGTTAAAATTCTACCCCTTTGCCGGCGAACAAGTTGCAAAAATCGACCGAATAGAACACGGCGTCGCACTCGTAGAAGCCGCGCGAGAAGCCGCCGGATCACAGGTCGAAATCGGCATTGACATACGCGCGCGATTAAACATCTGGAGTGCGCGCCGAGTCGCACAAGCACTCGAACCATACAACATCGCCTGGATGGAAGAACCCATCTTGTGGGACAACCCCGAAGCCCTCGCGCAATTTGCCCATGAAGTGCGCGTACCCATTGCAACGGGCGAACAACTGTACACCCGATGGGGATTCCGCTCATTATTAGAACTGAATGCCGTAGGCATCATCCAGCCGGACATCTGTCACGCGGGCGGCATCACCGAACTAAAAAAAATTGCAACAATGGCCGAAACCTATTACGTAACCGTAGCCCCGCACAACTCCAACGGACCGATCTCCACCATCGCCAGCCTGCATCTGGACCTCTGCATACACAACAGTTTAATGCAGGAAATATTCCTATCGTCCATCGGCCTCTACAACGAAGTCCTCACACAGCCCATCGAAGTAATCGACGGCCATTGCGTACCACCCGAAGGACCTGGCTGGGGCGTAGATTTGAAAGAGGACGTCCTGGCAAAATACCCCCCCAAACCATTTACGCCTATTGAATCAGAACCTTATGTAGAATTTTGAAAGGCGGGCGACCACGGGGGGGCGCCCCTACAAACCACAATATTATCGTAGGGGACGGCCCCTCTGCCGTCCCACCAATCATCCACAGGAGAAACCATGGCAATACAACTACCCGAAGGACCTTTTAAACCGAACTGGGACTCACTCTCAAATTATCGCGTCCCCGACTGGTATCAGAACGACAAATTTGGCATCTTCATCCACTGGGGCGTGTATGCGGTCCCCGCATTTGGAAGCGAATGGTACCCCCGCAACATGTATCAACAAGGCGCCAGAGAATTCGCGCACCATGTAGCGACCTATGGCGAACACAGCAAATTTGGATACAAAGACTTCATCCCCATGTTCAAAGCGGAAAAATACGACCCTGACCACTGGGCAGACCTATTCCGCAAAGCTGGTGCCCGCTTTGTCGTCCCCGTAGCCGAGCATCACGATGGATTTGCCATGTACGACACCGACCTATCGGACTGGTGCGCGAGCAAAATGGGGCCCAAACGCGATCTCATTGGCGAACTCGCCGAAGCCGTACGCAAACAATGGCTGGTATTCGGCCTATCGACCCACCGCGCAGAACACTGGTGGTTCATGGATGGCGGGATGCAATTTGACTCCGACGTACAGGACGGACAATACGCGGGCTTATACGGACCCGCGCAACCGAGAGACAGCCAGCCCAACGAAGAATTCTTAGACGACTGGCTCGCGCGCACCTGCGAACTCGTCGATAAATACCACCCGCAAATCGTGTGGTTTGACTGGTGGATACAAGAACCCGCTTTCGCGTCTTACGTACAGCGTTTTGCAGCCTACTATTACAACCGCGGAGCCGAATGGGATCGCGGCGTAGCGATCAATTACAAACACAGCACCTTTCCCCCAGAAGCCGCAGTTTACGACATTGAGCGCGGACAATTAGACGACATCAACCCGCACTTCTGGCAAACCGACACCTGTGTGGCGAGAAAATCCTGGGGATATATCGAAGAAGAACGGGGATACAAAAGCGCCTCGCAACTCATCGGCGACCTGATAGATATCGTAAGCAAAAACGGCGCACTCTTGCTCAACGTAGGCCCCCGTGCCGATGGCACCATCCCCGAAGAAGAAGAGGCCCTATTGCTCGCAATCGGCAAATGGCTAAACACAAACGGCGAAGCGATCTACGACTCGCGCCCCTGGAAAGTATTTGGCGAAGGTCCCACAGAAGTCACAACAGGTTCATTCACCGATACAAAGCGACAGATGTTTAGCGAACGCGACATCCGCTTCACCACGCGAGGGGATATCCTCTACGCAACCGTATTGGCAATACCCGAAAAAAATGAAGTAACGATCCAATCGCTCGGCTCTTCCCTACGTCTGCTAACCAAACCAATCGACAAAGTCGAACTACTGGGAGCAGGAACGTTAAAATGGTCGCAAACAATGCGCGGCTTAAAAGTCCAACTCCCCGCAGAAAAACCATGCGACCACGCGATCGTCTTAAAAATCACGCCAGTGTCTGATTGAGGCATCCAATGACATCCGACCACATACATTGGACATTTCAGTACGATGGCAGAAGTCAGACCCCCCACTTTGGCAAACAGTTGACCGAAATACTGAATAGAAACACTACGCCAGCATCCGAAAAAAAATACACCGTCCTCCCAAACTACTGGAAAGGATACAAAGGTCGATCAGGTGGAGAACCCATGCGCGACCTGACAATTGGCGAAGTAATAATCAACCGAAAGCGCGAACCATCGCAAAACTGGCATTACGACATTCAATTTCTCAACACCACAAGCGGCGAAAATCTGCACCTCGACTTCCATTGTGCGGACGACAACCTCCGCACCCTGCGGGACACCTGGCGCGTAACAGCGACCAATGGTGCAGGAGATAAATACCGCCAATTCACCTGTGAAGGACGCATCACATCACAGGGAATCACACTCGTCGTCAACAACACAACCTTACCCATCGGTCATCTCGAAAACACCCACCCCATCACCTGCAACTGGACACTATTTGACGTCATCCCAAAACTCGCACACCAGTTAAAATCTTCCGGCAAAAAAATCTCCCTCACCATATTGGAAGACCTCGAAAAAATCCGCACACCCGCACACATCGGCTACATGGAAGACTGTACTCTACCACTCGGCAACAGAACCCTGAAACTCTCCGGCTTCTTCGTCTATGGCGCGGGCATGCTACCCTCGTACTGGTGGCTGGATCAACAAAAACAGGTCATCATCGCATCAACCACATTCCAGACCTTCGTACTAACAGGAGACGCCGCATGAGCGACCGCCCCAATATCCTGTTCATCAACACCGACCAGCACACCTGGGACGTCATATCTGCATACGGCAACACACATGTAAAAACGCCGCACATCGACCGCCTGCACAACAACGGCATCTCATTCATGCGGTCTTATAGCAGCGACCCCGTCTGCGCTCCTGCGCGGGCGAGCTGGATGACTGGGCGATACACCTCAGAAGCCGGCACCCCATTCAACGGCGGCCATCTGCACGAAGACATACCCGACCTCGGTCAGATATTACAACAAAGCGACTACCGCGCAATCCACTGCGGCAAATGGCACGTAGATGGCCGAAACGTATATGACAGCTTCGACGTCCTCTACTACGGCCAACAGCGAATCGGCGCAGGCGGCGGCGAATACTACGACGCGGCAATGACCCATGCCGTCGTAGATTTTTTAACCACGTATGACAAAACCGACCCATTTTATCTGCAAGTCTGGTACGTCAACCCGCACGACATCTGCGAATACGGCCACAACTTTGAAACAAAAGAAATGCCCGACGCTGTGCGCCGGGGCATGCTCACCGAAAAGGACTTACCCCCTCTCCCTGACAATTTCAATTACGACACGCGCGAAACCGTCCTGCACCGCGTATGCAGGCGCATAGACGAATGCCTGATCCACTGGCCCATCTTGCGCGCCATGAAAACATGGGACGAACGCCAATGGAGAACATTTATATGGCATCACCACCGCTTTGTAGAAAAAGTAGATGGTGAAATCGGCCTGATCTTAACCGCCCTTGAACAAAGCAGCCTCGCGGACAACACCGCAATCATCTTCAGCGTAGATCACGGCGAAGCCTTTGGACAGCATCAGATGTTTCAGAAATTCTCCCTCTACGAAGCCAGCATTCGCGTACCCTTTATCGTCTCATCCCTCGGACACAACCTGAACATCCCCAAAGGCGCATATGATCACAAACACTTTGTCTCCGGTGTCGATCTCCTCCCCACCGTATGCGACTACGCCGGAATCGAACCACCCGAACATGCGCGTGGAATGAGCGTGCGCCCCCTCGTCGAAGGTCGGGACATACCCTGGCGCGACTTTGGCTTTGTCGAAAGCAACTACTGGGGACGCGCCCTGCTTTTCGACCGTTATAAATACGTCTGTGAGTATATTCCCTACGGAAATGAAAAAGACCTCCTCCCACCCGGACCCGACCCCGAACGCATCGGCCTCGAACAAATTTTTGACCTCAAGAACGACCCGGGAGAAACGCAAAATCTCGCCCATGAAGAAAACAAACGCGCATTAGTGATACAATGCCGTCAGGCACTACTGAAATTTGAAGCGGGATTGGAACGGCGGCAAATCACACACGAGCGACCCACCCGTCAAATCGACAACTGGGGGCAGCGCATCCGGGCGCACTGGGACGCACACCCCGAATTGGAAGCCATGAGAATTCCCTAAAACAGAAAGGACAAAGCACCATGAGCGACACACCAGATTACACATCACTCGTACCGCACTACACATTTCCAAACACACTCGAAGAACAGCGCGAAGCCCTCGCCACAAATCCGCTATTACAGCGGATGCATGAAGCGCGAAAAAGTTATGAAGGCGACCCCCACAGACCCATCTACCACTACGTAAATCCAGAACACACACTCAACGACCCCAATGGGATCTGCTTCTGGCAGGGACGATGGCATCTGTTTTACCAGGCATATCCCCCCGAAGATCCGCGTCAACACTGGGGACACGCCATCAGCGACGACTTAATCCACTGGGAAGACCTGCCCTATGCGATCTATCCCAATCCCGAACGCTGCTGTTTTTCCGGCTCAACACTCGTAGAAGACGACCGCGTCATCGCCATGTATCACGGCACCATGGTAGGCAACATGGTCGCCGTATCCAGCGACCCCCTGCTCTTGAACTGGGAAAAAGTGACCGGACAAGCCGTAATCCCCATGAAAAATCCCGATGGCTCCACCCCGCCCTATCGGGTATTTGATCCGTGCATCTGGAAAAAAGGCGACTTTTACTACTCCCTCTCGGGCGGCACCCTGCCCGGACCGGGCGGCAAACCCAAGCGCGCAAACTTCTTGCTCCGCTCACCCGACCTGGCGAACTGGACGTATTTACATCCATTTGTCGAAGACGACCTCTTCACAATCGTTGGCGACGACGGCGCCTGCCCCTACTTCTGGCCCATTGGCGATCGCCATATCTTACTCTTTTACAGCCACATAAGCGGAGGGCAATATCTCCTGGGCGACTACGACAAAGAACGCGACAAATTTGTGGTAACAGCGCACGACAAATGCAATTTCGGACCCTCCGCTCCCTGTGGTGTACACGCGCCTTCGGCAACCCCGGATGGCAATGGCAATATCATCGTCATCTTCAACATGAACCCGGGCAAGCCGACAGAAAATTGGAACCAGATCATGACCCTGCCCCGCAAAATGACCCTCATCGACGAAGAAGATATACGCATAGAACCAGCGGGCGACATAGAATCCCTGCGCCGCGATCACCAGCACGTAGGACGCATGACACTCGCTGCCAATAGCGAGATCGTCCTCGACAATATTCAGGGCAATGCAATGGAGATCGTCGCTGAAATCGATACCAAAAATGCGCCTATGGTCGAGATGGACGTATTGCGGTCACCCAACAAAGAAGAAGTCACGCGCATCATGTTCTTCAAAGATCGCGGGCTCAGAAATCGAGCGCTCAACACACAGAAAAGCCTGATCACAATCGACTCATCGTGTTCCTCCACTCTACCCGACGTGCGCACCCGCGCGCCCGAAACCGCTTCGGTCCATATCGAGCCGGACGAAACCTTAAAATTGCGCGTATTTATCGATAAAAGCGTCGTAGAAGTATTTGTAAACGGCAAACAATGCGTGGCATTGCGCGTCTATCCCGGACGCGAAGACAGCACGGGCGTCTCCCTGCGACCACAGGGACAGGACAGCGAACTCCTGTCTCTCGACGCCTATCAGATGGAGAATATTTACACATCATAAACAAAAAGCCCCCGATGCCATAACCGCACCGGGGGCTTCTTGATAGCGACTTGAGTTACACATTTCCAAAAATGCTATTGCAATTCTAACTCTGAAGCAAACATGCGGGCAATATTGGGTTTACCCATCGCAGCTTTCCGGATGATACCCTCTTCATTGACAAGTAAAGCGGTTGGAACACCAGAAATACCACAGGTTTTTAATATAGCCCTTGAACTATCGAACCCCACAGTTGCAACAATTTCGTGGTTTTTGAGTTTTCTGGCCAAAGTCTGTTGATGTCCCACACCAATGACAAATGCTGGCAGACTTGCCGAGGCCGCCTTTAACACGGGATAGGTTTCATCACAGGCACGACAATCGGACGCTGTAAAATAGAGGATATAAGGCGAATTGCCCATTGCATCGGAAAAAATTTGACGGTCTTCATTGAGACTGGCAACTTCAAAATCGGGCACCGGTTCGCCAATTAACTCAGCCAAAGGATTCACAAGTATGCCAGGTGGGTGTCCAGCCACGAGTCTAACCCCTACAGAAATACACAGGGCGACCAACAAGCCACAGCCAAGCGACATCAGAAGTATCAAGCGTCCGCTCACATTTTGCGGTTGAGTATTATCTACCATCTTTTGCATTCCTTAATTGGGTGATTGCTGCGAGTTCTGAATCCAGCGATTCAATTCACGCAATTGGGTGAGGGTTGCCTGGACAGAGTAGGTTGCACCTGAAATGCCGTCAATATCTTTGGTTTTCCACTGGGAAGCCTCGAGTATCTGGCCTTTGAATTGCGATAAAAAGACTGTGGGATCATAATTTCCAGTCTCCAATTCCCAGGGCGAGAGGGGAAGAATCCCCAAAATTTTGTTTGTATTTGGATCAAGCAGAACGCCCAACAAAAGGTCTCTACAAGTCGTACAGCTAATATCGTGACGCACTGCTGCCAAATAGAAAGTTTTTTGTTCGTTATTATGGATCGAATAAACAACAAGTACACCAGAACGCGGTTCTGGCCGAGCAACAAAGATCTCTTGCATTTTGACGTCTGTCCAAGCGGCGTTGAAGGCTTCAAGACGTGACGCAATATCTTGTTTTGATGGGACCTCTGGTAGTCCAGCAACCGGCATAGCGCGTTTGTTATATAGCATCAGCAAGCCGGCAGCCAACAACAGCAAAATGCCAAGTAGTGCACCAAGTAGTATGGGGATTCGATTTTCAGTCTTTATCATGGATCACGTTGGAAGTTTGAGATTCAAGTTTGTATTCATCTATAACTCGTCTGTATATATCTCTCCAGATTTCTGTTTCCTTCTCGGGAGAAAATTGCTCTCGAATCTTGTGCTCAGCAGCTATTCCCAGTCTTTTTCTTAAATTGTGGTCGTCCGCGAGACACATCAATTTTTCGCACAAAATGTCACTTCGCTGAGAAGGAAAAAGCATGCCATCTTGCCCATCTTCGACGATTTCCAGGACACCGTCAACGGCAGAAGAGATAATTGGTCTTTGACATGCCATAGCTTCCAAAACCGCATTCGGCGATCCTTCATATAAAGATGGCAATACGAATACATCTACCTGACGCATCCATGCAAGCACTTCACTGTGCGGTACACGGCCTGTGATAGAAATATGGCGGATCAACTTGCGTTTCCTGAATTGTTGTAACCATGTCTTCTTTAGTTCAGAGTCTGCAAAATCACCTATGAGCAAAAGATGACTTTCGGGATATTGTCTATGAAAGTCTTCGAATGCCTGAAAGAGAATAGAAAAACCGCTTTTTCCCGGTCTTATGATACCGGTTGTCCCGACGACCAATTTGCCTTTTTCTTTTTCGTTCTTCAGCTTTTTCACAAAAATCTGGCCGCGTAAACCACCTCGCGTTTTGACGAGTTCCTCAATATTTTGCTTGGAAAATAAATTCGGATCAAAAGCGTTTTTTATCACTTTCTTCTTGCATATCTGTGCAAAAGAAGAAGCCTTCTCGAGGAGTGTTCCCGCGACTGAGGTGACAAAAGCGGCATTTTCCAATGTCCATTTTACTGCGCCAAATAATCCCCAATGATAGCGGTGCAATTCAATATCACTGCCCCGGATACTGATAACAGATGGCACCCCCATATCTTTTGATAACAAAGTCGCAAGGTGTCCGGCGGGAAACACAAAGACGCCATGGAAAAGGTCGAATTTTTCTCGATCATGCAGTCTGGCGACATAATCTGCGATATTTCTCAAATGCGTTGGATCGCCAAAGTGATTGCCTAAACTGGGGCATGTACGGTGAACTGTGACCCCATTTTCTACAATAAAAGAAAAGCTGTCTTCAGGCCCGTGCGGTCCAGGGGCAATTACATGGATGCCTATCTCCGATGCTGCGAGGTTCCGCGTGATGCGATTAATCGCCGTGCCAACGCCGCCTTTGACTTCTGGCGGAAACTGGAAGGTAATCACACAAATTTTCATGAATTTTCCCGCAGACTTTCAGGATTGAATTTTGCCCGAAACAGCTCTTCTCTACCATCCACTTTTCTTTTTAGGTAGAGATACACTTCTTTATCCGTTCCTATGAGCGTACCGTCAATACCGACATCTATTTCAACGAGATTCAAATTGTGATCATAAATATCGAGATATATCTCTGATCTTGGCAAAGAGTAGCAATAAAAGACAAACTCATCTGTCACAGTGACTCCAATCCCTTTGCCCGTGTCAGGGATTCTACTCAACGATCTGAAAGGTGGTGGATTTGGCAACTTGTACGTTTGCATTTAAGTCCGAGATTTTCACTACCAATTCGTACAGGCCCTGTGCGGAGTCGGTGACATCAATCTCCAGATAGCTCAATTCAGATTCTGTTTCGCCCACCTGTTCATAAGAAACTGTGAATTCTTTTTCGCTGAGGACCCCCAGTAGTTTGCCCACAGATTGCAATACGCGTACAGCCGGTGCCTGCCCCTGCGCTGGCGCAATCCGATAGTGCATCTGGTAGCGCGTCTGTCCAAACGCATCTTTTTTTAATCCGTAAATCTCGTAATAAATCGTGACGGGTTGCCCGGCGGAGAAAGATTTTGAGGGCTGGGGGATGATGTTCAGAGAATCGGCTTCTTGTTCTTCAATTCGGTTTGCCAATTCTATGTCGCTGAGCATCAATCCGTCTCCTGTATAGGATTCTACGTCAATGGCTTGTTTTTGGACACCCAACCTGTTGCCCGCTGTGTCGTGTACCTGAACGCCCAGATAATAACGGCCCGGGGGAATGTTCACGGTCAGTCGATCTACGATTTTGTCCGTCTGGTCAGATATATCGGACAGGGGTTCAACTTTTTGAAAGATCGGGGTCCACGTTGTGTCAAAAAGCGCGAGGCCACGTTCAAATTGCGTTGTTTCAGGCTGTCCGGAAACTGGCAAGCCGTAATAAATTTCGAGACGGGTCTGTCCCTGTTCCCCGCGAAAATCCGCCATGTCTGCATAGAAATCCAGGGTTTCTCGGCGGAGATCAAAGCGCGAGGGTTCGCGGGCGACTGCGCGATTGACGATATCTTCTGGCCTGTGCCGGTTCCAGACCACAGCATTGTCTCTGGCTTCTGCGCGTATGGATGAAGGTATTGGATAGTCGAAATCGCCACCTCTTGCCAGCGATGTGAATACGATTTCGATGCCTCCGTTGACTTCTGGATAGATCCAATATTCCCAGGGTTTATACCCATCTACGGGAAAGAGTGGATACCCGCGACTATGATCTGTGCCTATTCCCGCATCCCGGTCGGATAACGGCGTGTCGCTCGTAATTCTCCCACGGACGATCTGGGGGGGAGTTCCCCGCGGTGTTACTCTGGGGCTGTAGTCAACATTTTCAAAATCAGTGAGTTCAACGGTGCCTCCAAATACGCCCGGTTCGAGATCCACTTCTTCTCCCGGTTGCCTCACCGATGTTCGGATGCGCTGGATATTGGCGACCAGTTCTTTCCGCGCATCATCGGTTAGCGACATCAGCAAGCGTTCTTTTACGCGTACTACTTCGGGATCAATCTCGAATCGTATGTTGTCAGACCGGCTCCAGTGCGCCGGGTGACCATACCGGATATAGATTTCACCGCGGCGGTCCCAGGGCCCGCGGGATGAAAAGAAATGCCGCCGCGCATACATGATTCTGCGGATGTGTTCGACCAACCATTCGTTTTCAGGGGTTGCTGGTGTGGGATCGCGGTGCTGCCAGAATGCTCTGATATAAGCCGCACGCTCTTCGATTGGCAGGGCATTAAAGGCATGGATTTCTTCGGGAGAAGCGACGATGCGGATATCCTCAAACATGGACCGATTGTGCTCATCTAATCCATCCAGATAGGCGACTGCGGTCGCTTCTGCCATTGGCATATTTTTGAGTTGGATATAGGCTTCAAAGACCATTGGCAAAGCGGGTCTTTGAAGGTCTGGCCGTTTTTTCAGGACGGGTTGCAGGATTTCGATCGCGTGGGCGGGTTGACCGGTTTTGAATGCTATGATGCCCAGGCGAAATTGCGCGGTGATGTGAGAGGGATCAGCTTCCAATTGTTTGTCATAAGCGTCTTCGGCTTTTTCAAATTTGCCTCTGGTTTCGTAAAAAACACCCAGCTTAAAATACGCGTCTGAGTATTCTGGAGACCGTTTGATCAACCTTTTGAGGCTGTTTTCTGCCTCTACGCTTTTCATTATTAAATCGCACATTGCCAAACCGTAATAGGCTGCGCTGTATTTGCGGTCCCAGGCCATTGCCTCCAGCAATAGTTTTCTCGCGCGCCATCGCTGTTTTGGTACCCGCAAAAGTGATAGTGCCCTGCCATTTCTGGCTTCGAATAGGCGTTTGTCATGTTCGAGCGCCTGCACAAATAGTTTTTCTGCCTCGCTTTCCCTGTTCTGTTCCAGATTGAGATAGCCGAGCGCACACATGGCGACCGCGTCTTCGGGATTGTGCGTCAGGAGGCGTGTACAAATTTGTACGGCCTCCACAACTTGTGTGGAATCGGGTGGCACAGCGCCTGCCCAATAGGTTTTTGGGAGCAATTTTTTTTGTTCAAAATAAGCATCTGATACGGAAAACCTGCGCTGATCGAGATGGTAGCCATAGTAGTATTTGAGTACGAGCGGATTGTGTGCTTGCCAGAATGCGTGTAAGAATGTTCCCTTTTTTGCGCGTGGGAGATCCCGATAAAACGCTGCCGAATCAGCACCTGCGATTTCACCAATGAGTTGGCTCGCTGCGGTGTCCTCGCGGTGAGCATAGCTTTTCTGAAGTGCGGGTTCGGATATTTGTCCTTCGACATTGCAGATAAAACACGCTTTTGTCGCTAAAAAAACAAAGCTACCAAACCATGACCTTCTAAAAAAAGAAAAACGCATGGTTGACTCCTTGCTTGTGTCTGAACAAATTCCGAATCGCCAATCCGACAGCGTCATATACAGGTATCGTAGTCGAAAAATCCTTTTCCGGCTTTTAAAAAGAATTCCGCGTTGTAGTACTAAGTGCATTCACAGGTATAAGTATAAGCGCCACATTGTATGACGGGGACCCAGGGTGGGTCGCAACAGCATTCTACACTCTCGCCATACCAACAAGTCTCTGTAATACAAGTCTCGGCGTTGGCATACGCTGTAATCACTGGCGTCAACAGTGAGAAAGCTCCACCCATAATGCCTACAATCCAACTCCACGACAACGCGGTCCAAGGTGCCACAAAACCGCTTTCATTGAGGAAAAACGACTTTACCATGATAACACTCCTTTTACGTTGTGATTTTTTAGACGAAAAAAACTTCCCAAATTCAACCCTATGTGATATAATGAATTTATATCACGAAATCAACTCAGTTCATAAGTAAGCCCTCCTTTAATTAAGGTCGCCTGGTGTAAATCAAATGGTCGCATTCCAGACTATAGAATCGTAAGGCTCCTGGCGACCAGGCGGCCAAGTGATCGAGATAGCGGTGTTGCAATATGACCTGCAACAAGCGCGGTCAGCAATGCTCCTAAGGTGATGAACGGTACAAATGGGAATGTGTGTTCAATCTCAATGCGATCTTCTGAGGCTAAGACTTTTTCATTGATGAGTCTGCGCAAAGCACGCAGATCTCTCGTCAGGAGCGGTTGCCCGCGTTTGAGCAATGGTTCTTCTTCAGTATCAGAATCAAATTCCAGGGATTCTCCCTCATGCTTGACGTATAGCGATTGGCGCAGCACATTGCCGATTTGTAGTGCTCCAATCGGAATTGATTGTACAAATCTGTAGCGAAAAAAAGAACGTACGCGCTTATAGGCCAATTCCAATAACCCGACATTTGCCCAAATAATTGCGTAGATCACAATATTATCCTGGCTCCAACAGAGAACAGCAAACACCCCAATCCCAGGCCAGGTCAGCAAAGGCCAATGGCGAGGGGATAGGAGAAAGTCAAACAGACGATATCCAATGACCAAAATGGCCAGCGCTTCCAAATAGTTGAATGGTCGTTTCATCACCAATATGCTGGTACCCAGCAACAGGCCCAAGAGGCCGATAAGTCGAACAGCAATCTGCAATATTGGAGTCTCTATCTCTTTTTGCTTTACACGAGGTTCTTCCTCATTTCTTCGAAAAACGAGCGATGCAAACAGGCTAAAGAGGAGATAGATAACAAGAGTATTGATGAGCAAAGCTGGTCCTGCATTTTGTAGTGAAAAAACCTGAAATGTAGGACATAATGAAGGGGGTAGAGCCAGCGCAGTGGCCCAAAAGAGCTTGCCATCGCCAGGTCCCCAAAATCTGATCACCATAAGCACCATCGCAATGACGAGACTGATGCCGAACACACCAGCTAAACGTGCGGGTGTCGTAACCTCTGTAATGAGCATAAATCCTTGGCCAAGAAGGCCAATACTCAACAGGCTATAAGTCCATTTATTTGGCACACGACGGGTGGAAATATCCACCAGACTGACCCAGAGACCAATACCCAGTACTGCGGCAAGCATGCTCCACTCCACCCAAAAAGTGCTGTCGAAAAACAAATCCAAAACAGTATTCCTTCACTTATGGCATATCGGCAAAGCAACGGATAAGCTTGAGCGTGGTGGACAAACCACCAGCAGAATCTTTAATTTTTCCCAATTCATCTATCCAATAGATATGGGGCACACCCCGAACCCTATAGGCTTGGAATGTCTCTCCTGTGGTATCCTTTACCACCGTAAACCGTGCTCGAAATGTATCATCCAGCTTTTGTGTCTCTTCGGGAACCTCGCGCTCGTCGAAGTCGTTGATGAATACAAGGCGTTCAGCCGAACTACTATGCTGATCAATGAGTTGTTGCTTCAAATTCTGGGAGAACGCACAACGAGATGACACAAAAACAATCCCTACGTTTGTCCCTCGAAACGCACTCAGATCAATCAGGTCGCCGGTTTCAGATTTAAAAGAAAAGTCCGGTGCCTCAGATCGCCAGGGTAATGAATCACTTGATGTCCACTGTATGAGTGCAGACTGTGGTTTATCAATAGAAAGGACCAAGATCACGCATAAAATACCGAATGCACATCCTGTCGCAGGAGGTCTCTTCAATAAGAATTTAAACAATCTCATGGACTCGTCCTATTTTGGTGAACGTCTTATTTTTCGAGAGCAAAGATGATTAAAATTCTGCTACCAAATACTGTTCACTGCCGACACTCGACTTGCCAGGGTCTGTCGGCGGCTTTTTTGTAATATGAATGATAATATTATGGCCTTTATAGTTTTAAGCCCGAAAGTTTGTCCTAACCTGCAAAAATTTGTTCCAGTCGCTACTTTTTTCGATATGTGGTCGGACTAACCCCATACGTCTCTTTGAAAACCTTGCTAAAAGTCGATAAAGATGTGAACCCACACAGGTAAGCAATTTCCGAAAGAGTATATGATGGGTTCTTCAACGCTTCCTCAGCCTTTGCACAAAAAAAGCCCCCGACGCTATAATAGCACCGGGGGCTTTTTGCTATTGCACAATCTTCACGACAAAGTCTGGAAACGCTCCCACGCTTCGCCAGCCGCTGCCGCTTGCCGCTCCAGTTCACTGCGCCAACCGATCACCTCGCCAGCTTTGACGCGCTTGATATCAAATCCCGGATACCGGTCCTCGAGCGTATCCCCGAGTTTCGTTCTCTCGGCCCAGCGATCCCACGCCGTCTTCATCCACTCGTGTGGCAGTGCTTCTCGCACAGCCGGATCGAGTTGCCATGCATGCCGCACATCGCTCACAGATGGCTCCTCTTCAGATGGTCCCGACCACCTCGACCAACCAATTGACAACGTATTGCGCTCGCGATCCGGAACCGTGTGCCCCGTATGGATCGTCGTTCCATTTCGGATAAGCGCTTCCCCGGCCTTGAGCCGGATCGCCACCTGACCCGGCAATGGATCTTCGCCATTCCAACTCGGCGTATGCGGCACCCCCTGCTCCTTCACCGCCTTCGGTAAAAGCACATCGTGCTCAAACGGCGTACGCCACCGATTGTGGCTCCCCGGCACAAGCTCGTGACACTCATCGTCCGCCAATGCCAAAAACATACTCACGCCATTTCGCTCTTTAAGAGACTTCGCATTATTTGCGCGGATCTCTTTCCAGCGCTTCCTCTCAACCTCCTCGGAATACGCCTCTGGATCACTACCCCGCTCATCCCGCTGTGCAAAATAGCGCTCCCCCGTACCCCACCACGTCACATCCCGGTGCCAACTCAGCTTATTCTCTTTCTGCCGCGGATTGCACCACAGCAACAAACCACCCAGCACCACATCTTCTGGCTCCAGCCCGCCACACCACGAATGAACAAAACTCAGAAAATCTGGCGAACCGTGGAACTCCGCAAAACACGGCTCTCCAAAAGCCGGATGGATAAGCCCCCGAATCGCCCACGGCTCATCATTACCCGTGCGGTGTACATAGCCCTTCGAGCAATCGATCTTATCGTACCCATTCTCTGGCGCGCACGCCTCGGTAACGCGGCGACCCGCCTCTCGGAGAACGGGAATCCAAGGATTATCGGCAAAATCGTTGATAATGACAAAACCGTGCTCCTCCAGATGTGCCAATCGCTCTGGCGTAGCTCCGGGCGCCGAAAGCTCAGGCTTGAAATCGGCAAAAGCCGCAGCGCGATAAACTGATTGAGAACTGGACATCTTCATTCCTTTCGCCCCGTGCCAATTGGGGCAATCTTAAGGTGATAAATCTGCTTTCCCCACTTCCCATTTCCTCGATCAAAAGAAATTTGGCATGAAACAAAAAAATTATCAAGCGTTATCAGTAGTCAGTGGTCAGCAGTCAGAAAAACAAGCGAGGTATTACCTTTGGGTGGCTGGGCGGGGACTGAAAGCTGATAGCTGCTTTCCCACTAAAGTAAAAATGTTGCTTTTTTTGGAAAGTGGTATAATTTTGGACGAAGTGAATTGAAACGCGAACGCGAGGAGATCGCAATGGAACTAACCGAAAGCCAAAAGCACTTCTTCTACGAAGAAGGCTATCTTAAAGTCTCCGGCGCTGTGCCCCGCGCCATGGTAGATGCGGCGCGGCAGGCGATTAATGCCGAAATAGGCAAAGGAAATACCAACCCATTTCCCGAAATCAACGCCACACCAGTCATTACGGACCTGTTCAACGAAACACCCGCCTTCTCTCTCCTCGAATCCGCATTGGGAAAAGGCAATTTGCAGCGCAGTCAGACGGGAAGTATCAAACTCAATTTCCCGCGCCCACCGGGCAGTCTTCCAAAAGATACCTTAACGGAAAAAATTGGATGGGGCAGAAGTGGCGGGCACCTGGACGGCATTAAAGCCGTAGGCGACCGGTTGCGCGGATTGCGCGAAGACGGAACTTATAACCGGAATTTTACATCTTTCGCGGTCGTATATCTCGACGATGTCCCCGTTCCCAACGGCGGCAACTTTACCGTATGGCCCAAATCGCATCACTTCTTTGAAAACTACTTCAAAGAACACGGACATCAAATACTAAATGACCACATGCCCCATGTCGAACTACCCGAAGGTCCGGTATTTGTAACTGGCGAAGCAGGCGACGTAATCTTTGCCCATCACGCCATGGTACACACCGGCTGTCCCAACACCTCGCCAGACATTCGATACGCCGTAATCTTCAGGACCAAACACACACAAATCAATGAAATTGGAGTAGATGCATTCACCGATATATGGCGCGAGTGGGATGGCGTTCGCGGGACTGTCGGCGCAGCATAAACCAAATCACAGAAAGGAAATCCATTATGAAACGCCAACGAGCAACTGACTTTGACCAGGAACTCCTCGACCTCTACGATGAATATGTCCACGGACAAACAGACCGGCGGGGCTTCTTAAACCGCGCTGCAAAATTCGCGGTCGGCGGCGTAACCGCTGCCGCCCTATTAGACAGTCTGAAGCCCAACTACGCACTTGCACAGCAAATCGCCACAGACGACGAACGCATCACCGCCGAATACATAGAATACCCGTCGCCAGAAGGACATGAAAAAACGCGCGGATACCTCGTCGCCCCTGCACAAGCAGAAGACAAAGTCCCAGGCGTCGTCGTCATCCACGAAAATCGCGGCTTAAATCCCTACGTAGAAGACGTTGCCCGGCGCGTGGCAACGGCAGGCTTTCTGGCTCTTGCCCCCGACGCACTCGCGCCCCTCGGCGGATATCCCGGCACAGATGACGAAGGCCGACTCATGCAGCGCGAGATAGACCGCAATAAAATGACAGAAGACTTTATCGCCTCTGCGCGTTATCTACACACACACGAAAAATGCACCGGCAAAGTCGGCGTCGTAGGCTTCTGCTTTGGCGGGGGCATGTCAAACACCCTTGCCGTCCGCATCCCCGACATCATCTCCGCCGCAGTCCCCTTTTACGGCCGCCAACCCGCTGTCGAAGACGTACCAAAAATAAAAGGCGCATTGCTCATCCACTATGCCGAACTGGACAGACGCATCAATCAGGGCTGGCCCGCTTATGAAGCCGCCCTCAAAGAAGCAGACGTAACTTACACGGCTCATATATACGAAAACGCCAACCACGGCTTTCACAACGACACAACACCGCGCTATGACGAAGCCGCGGCAAAATTGGCATGGCAACGCACAATTGACTTTTTCAATGAAACATTAAAAGAATAGCTTTTTCCCAAGGAACTTTCATGAACGGCATTGAATACATCGCGCGCATTTTGAAACAAGAAGGCGTCGAATGGATCTCCTGTTATCCCAGCAATCCGCTAATTGAGGCCGCAGCCAAAGAAAGCATCCGCCCAATCGCATTTCGCCACGAACGCGGAGCAGTCATGGCCGCAGACGGCTTTAGCCGCACCAGCAACCGACAGCGATTCGGCGTCGTAGCTATACAGGCACAAGCCGGTGCGGAAAACGCAATGGGTGGCATTGCCCAGGCCTATGCCGACAACGTCCCAATACTGGTCCTCCCCGGCGGCGTAAGACTCAGTCAAATCGCGGTCCGTCCCAATTTTTCCGCAACCCACACGTATCGCGGATGGGTCAAACGCGTCGAGGCAATCTATCGACCAGAAGATGTCGGCACCGTAATGCGCCGCGCATTCCACGCGCTTCGCAATGGTATTTCTGGTCCAGTCGTAGTCGAAATGACCTCCGATGTCTGTGCAGAAAAAATACCCGCCGACGCGCAAAATTATCACTCGCCAAAACGCGCACAACAGGTCCCCTCATCTGGAGACATCAAAGATGCCGTCACAGCACTACTCGCCGCAAAAAACCCCGTAATCTGGGCGGGACACGGGGTCGTATTTGCCGGGGCAACAGATGAAATAGAAGAACTGGCCGATCTCACCGCCACACCCGTATTCTGCACCATGCCCGGCAAATCGGCCTTTGACGAACGCCATCCACTCGCCCTCGGCGCTGGCAGCGGCGCAACCACGGGACCCGTACACCACTGGCTCAAAAATTGCGACGTACTCCTCGCGCTCGGATCCAGTCTAACCCGCACGCCTTATGCCCAATCCGTCCCCCCCGTCAAAGTACTCATCCAAAACACCGATAATCCAGATGACATCAACAAAGACGAAGCCGTAGATATCGGATTAATCGGCGACACTAAACTTACCCTGCAAGCGATCATTGACGAAGTAAAAGCGCAAATTGGCGAACCCAGAAATTCCGACCGCGTCGCCGCTGAGATCGCACATGCCAAAAAACAATGGCTCGACACCTGGACCCCCCTGCTAACCTCAAATGAAGAACCCCTCAACCCCTATCGCGTCATCAACGAAATCAACACCACACTCGACCGCGAAAACAGCATCGTCACACACGACGCCGGCGCGCCCCGCGACTCAATCGTGCCATTTTACACCGCAACCACGCCCCACAGTTACATCGGCTGGGGCAAAACAACCCACCTCGGTTTCGGCATCCCGCTGATGATCGGCGCCAAACTCGCCCACCCCGACAAATTCTGTCTCAACATGATGGGAGATGGCGCCTTCGGCATGTCCGGCCTGGACATTGAAACATCTGCTCGCGCAGGCATTCCCATTACAACCGTACTTTTGAACAACGGTGGCATGGCGACATATCCCGGCGGATTTCCCGTAGCCCGCGAACGCTACGGCGTTTCCAATATGCAGGGCAACTACGCCCAAATAGCCGAAGGCATGGGCGCTGTGGGCATCACCGTCAAAAAAGCGGGCGAAATGCGCCCTGCACTACAAGAAGCACAGCGACTAAACGCCGATGGCAAAACCGTGTTGATCGATGTGCATACCAGCATGGAGAGCAAACAATCGCGGTTTTGATCCCTGTCGAAAACATTAGTAGTATAAACCAAACAACCACACCCAAAGGACGTGGTTTTTTATACACTTGACCAAAAATTAAAATCTCTATTCTATGCTAACTCTTCATGAGAAATGGACTTGACCCTTGACCCGGGGCAACTCTATTTATTTTCACAAATAGATAGGGGTAATTTTGTGATAAGAGGATTCTTTACAGCAACTTTCTCAATCATTCTATGTGCCATTCTAATTTCATTTTTATATATCTTTGCAATGAATGCATTCTGTGCAGCACTTACTTTCGCATCATATTCATGCCCAAATTTTGCATGGATTTTTTCATGGCGTGCAATATCATCAATGACAACCCCATAAGATGATGAAATACAAAAGTGATCCATAATCGCTCGAAGCGCATTTTGAGGGCTTTGGAAAAGTATGTTGCATTCAAGGCTATATAAACGTCTTGTATGATACTCTATTGCTTTAAGATATGTATACATTTGCGCCATCCAAAGATAGGCAGTAGCTTCCGAGTCAGTAAGAGAGGCTATATCCACGTCATGTAGCAAATCGTGATCTCGACAGTTAGTTAATTGCAACCTATCCCTCACCCACTTTCTTCTGAATGGGTGTCTAAATATTGATAATAGGAATGAGTACCAGTCTGTATAAAGGATAAGTCCTTTTGAATCTGGATGCAATGACAGAAGGTGATGGACTATACTACTGCATCCGTCGTGAAGTTTAATAATAGGGACTTCATTACAAGAATCCGTACGAGATAATAAGGTTATACTCATTTTGAAAGTATCACTCCATAAGCTAGAATTCAGCGTTCTTCTGAAACGATGTGTTACCAGCGATGTTAATATCGCTGGCTCCCTATAAACAAATGTCCAGCCTGGCTGGTCGAGATACCTTGCTAATAAAGTTGAACCGCAAAAGGCAGTATGAAAAATAAAATTAACAGGACGCTGTGGTGGAGTTTGCATTTTATGCAAATCCAAAAGATCATCTAATTTGACCTGAAACTTTTCGGATTCATTCTCTAAGGTAGAAAAATCATGGAAAGTAAGATTCAGAAAGCGTTGCCTATTTAGATGTATAAAAGTGACTGTATAAGAACAGACATTTATACTGATAGGATAAAATTCTGGCGAGAGAAAGAGTTTATCGATGTTAATGTTCAAAAGAAATCACCTGGAGTTATCCCGCTTTGGTGGAGTATTTAGGGCTTGTGTTTCAAGCCTGTGATTGTACAACTTTTCGTAAGCTATCGGCGCCTGATAGGCGATAGAAGAATGCCTGCGATGCGGATTATACCATCCTTCAATGTAGGAGAAATAGCCAGACGCGCTGCGTACGGAAGGATCGGCGATTGGCCAAAAAGTCTGGTGCGCTTTGACTAACGCGAAGATTTTCTAGGGATCGCGTCGCTCTCCGCTGCTTTTGGCAGTATCTCGCGCTCTTGACGCAAGTATTTATTCTCTTTGCGTATTTGCTGAAGCTCTACTCGCTCACGGCTCGTCAACCCGTCTTCGCGACGACCCTAATCGCGGTCAGCTTGACGCACCTAGGCACTAGTCGTCTGGGCAGTCGGCTCAAACTTTTTGGCTAAATCGTTAACACTGCGACCCGATCTGACCAGATCGACCATTTGCTGGCGAAATGCTGCTGGATATGATCTTTTCTGCCCATTTTGGACTCCTTTCTCTGAAAAAGATAAGTTGTCCACTAAAACGGATCAAATCCAAGAGCTACATTTTACGAAATTTTTCGAGCTTGACCATGATTTTTAATAAATTTAACTCTATTGGTAGATATCATTAGTTGTAAAAATGTAGTTACTCCAAACCATACCTGTTTTTTTTCTAAGTCAAATTCTTGTGTCAAAATATCGCATAATTCAGAAACACTGTGAGGCTGATCAATCAAAGTCCACACACGAACTCCAATGGCATTCAACATTTGGCGTGATATTCCAGGAATTCGAGGGACTCCTATTTTTTTTCTTTTATCATATCGAAATGCAGTCTTTTTTCCTTTAGCATTGACATAGTGAAGGAAAACTTGAATCCAATATTCTCCTTTAAATTGATCTCTCCAATGAGGAATTTCACAACCTTTATAAATGAGTGCATCGCCCTGATCGAGTTCAATCGGAATATCTTCGCCTCTTGCTTTTACAAAAAGCGGCCAGAGTTTTTCGCTTTTATAACCAATAACAAGCGAGCAACTAATTTCACAGGCAGATCTATCTACATGTGCTTTCAGTGTATCTCCATGGCCATAAATTCTTAAGTAGGAATATGTAGGGATCAAATCTAAATCAACGTATTTTTCTATTGAGGGTTGTATATATAATAATAAGCACTCACTCAAAATATCAGCATAATGCCCAAGACCGGACTGATCATATTGAAAATAAAGACCGCGATCTTTATACATTAAAGCATACATTTCAAAGAGTTTTAACATTTCATTATCTACAAAGCGTTTGGTGACTAAGTAGCCCATATTTTTGAAATTTTCTGCTTTTTTTTTAATATTATCAGTTTCATTCTTCATGTTTGTTCTCCTAGAGTTACCCCGCTTTGGATGCTGTTGCCGAATTCCGAATCTGTCTCGATGCAACTAAACATAGGGCTTACAGAGCCTGCATTCAGGCCAAAAATAGCCGTTTTTCTAATCGCAGACTGGAGTTACCCCGCTTGGGTGGAGAGTTTAGGGCTTGTGTTTCAAGCCCGTGATAGATGCAGTTTTTCATAAGCTATCGGCGCATGGTAGGCAATGGAAGAATGCCTGCGATGCGGATTATACCATCCTTCAATGTAGGAGAAGATAGCCAAGCGCGCTTCCTTATGCGTACGGAAGGACCGGCGATTGATCAACTCACATTCTAAGGTGGCAAAGAAGCTCTCGCACAGCGCGTTGTCATAGCAGTCGCCAGCAGACCCCATAGAGGGACGTACGCCTGCTTCACGACAACGCTTTCCAAATGCTATCGAGGTATATTGCGCCCCCTGGTCAGAGTGATGGATCACGTCTTCGGGTCGGCGCTGGTAAAGGGCCATATTTAAAGCTGACAAGACTAACTCACTTTGCAAGTGGCTCGCCATTGCCCAGCCCACGACGCGGCGAGAGAAGGCATCTATGACAACACTGAGATACAAGAAGCCAGAGTAGGTGGGTATATAGGTGATGTCAGCCACCCAGAGTTTATTGACCGTTGCGACCGTGAAGTCTCTCTTTACCAGATCGGGGCCTTATTAGCCTGATGCGCCTTAACAGTGGTTTGTGTGCTCTTTCTGCAGCTTATGCCACAAATGCCCATCTTACGCATCAGACGAGCTATGCGCTTCTTACTGACTCTAATGCTTATATCCATCAGATCTCTCCAGATGCGAGGGGCAACCATAGGTGCCATCCGAACGAGTGTGGAAGGCTTTGATGTGCTCTTTGAGGTCTGCATCGACCATTGCTCGTATAGAGGGTGGACGTGCTCGCCAAGCATAATACCCACTGAGGGAGACACCCAGGACTCGGCATTGCGTGGCGATTGGCCAAAGTGCCTGGTGCGCTTTGGCTAACTGGCCAACTCGGCAGGACTGCGACCAGCGCGCACAAGCTCGACGGTCTGACGTTTCAACTCGGATGGAAAAGGTGGACGTGTTGGTGGCATAGCGGGTCTCCTTTCTAACTACTCCTAAGAAACTTACTGTGTCGCAGTAACTTACAATGCCTATTTTTCACTGAACAAGTCTGGATTCCGGCTTACGCCGGAATGACACATTGAGTTCCCTTCATACATAACCCCATGCGGGGGCGGATGCTGATAAGGTACATCCACCAAAACGATGCTGTTGCCGAATTTCGAATTATGTCCCGATGCAACTAAACATAAGCCTGAATTCAGGCCACAAACAGCCGTTTTTCCAACCGCAGACTTCCTCTTGCCCAATTCGGTAACAGCATCCAAAACGGGTCAAGTCCATTGCTCTATAAATTCCAGCACGATAGGTCATTCTGAATCAATTCCCTTAGATTCTCTATGTCCTCCTGTAAATATTCTTTTAATTTTTTTTTAAAATTTAAATCTAACGTTGGACGTGGAATCTTCCTGCCAATTATTGGCACAAGAAATGGCTTTAGATTTATGTTCGGTACCCAAGGAACGCTTGCAAAGAAAGACCCAACCTTATTTAATTTAATTTTTCTGGACGACTCATGAGATTTTAAAAAAAACCGTGTATCTATCAGATCAGAATCGACTTCTAAAAAATCTAAAATTTTTTTTAATTGCGTTTGAGGAGAATATAGCAATTCTTCAAATACGATTATTTGGATTCTATCCCTTGAATAAAATCCTAAGTATTGTTGTATTTGCTTGTGATACAAACTGGGATAGATATAGCGATTCCGATTTATATTTTTTAGGGCTTCAGAAATTTCTAGAGATTCGCGCCCTGCTGCAAAATTGTGTATATAGTGAGATATGATTCTCTCTATGGGATCTCTTACAATATAGATCAATTTAGTCTTGGGAATTACAGAATGCATACGCTTTGGTACACCTTTAATAGTTGGAAATTTAGTATAATTAGTACTTGATTCTCCATTGATCTTCGCATCTTCTGAAAAGTGGGATTCGTACCAATCAACTCCTTTTGTCCAATTATTTTTTATATCAAAAAAGTATAGTTCCTTCGGTGTCGACATATGGATTTCTGGATGCCGACTTAGAAAGTTGTGAAGACTCGTTGTTCCACTTTTCATTGCACCTATAATGATTAGACTTGGCAACATTATATTTTCCTTTCCATTACTCACACTGAAAACAGGCTGTTTTAGAGCAACCTTAAATGTCTGAGAGTTTATAGTTGCAAGCGCGCAACAACCATCGGCACCAAGTTGCCTTTCAAAAATATCTCTATTCTAACTTTAATAGACAGACGTGCTGAATCGCGCTCAATTTATCCTTTGGTAGTTATATTTGCCACAATCAGGTATTGAAATGCAAAAAAATCATTACATGGCATATAACGGATTAGGTTTGATAATTTTCGGTATTTTCCGGTCCATTCGAAAATTCTATAAGTCACTTCCAATTTAGTAATTGTAAGTCCAGCAGCATCAAACAGTTCAAAGATGTTTCTCTTTGTGAAAAATCGAAGATGTGTGTGGTCATGAATACCTCGTTCTCTATATGGCCAGTAACCTTTCAATATAAGGTTGTAGATTGTATCTATATGTCTAACATTGGGAATTGAGGCGATTATTGTCCCATCAGACGTTAGATATTTCAGGCTTTTCTTTAATATGCCCCAAGGATTTTCAAGATGTTCGAGCACATCCGAAAAAATAATGACATCAAATGAGCAATCTTCCAGCAGGTTTCTCTCAAATATATCCTCAATTTTGCCGCACAAAACTCTGTCCAGTTTCGAAGAAGCAACATTAGCCATTTTTTTTGACAATTCTACCCCAGTCATGTGAGCCCCTAAAGTTTTTTTAATCGCTGCTCCCAAAGTGCCAACACTACAACCAATGTCAAGCACTCGTTTAGCGGTATAAGGCAATAGACTCAACACATCATCTCTTTTTCCAATATAAGCTTTGTTAAAGTTTGATTGCGCAGCATCATATATTCTTGCCAACATCATACATCCTCTCGACTTTGTTACATAAAAAATCAGAGCAAGCCAATAATCCAAATACGCACGTATTGTGAAAACGTCTCGATTTTAACCGCATCGGGTTTTCCCAAATAACCAAAAGCGTTTAGCACCATACACCCAATCAAGGCTTCTATTTTCTGTCGTTTGAGTGTACGTGCGATCAACTGTTATGGATGGTGTCAGAGCGTATCCCTGACGATTAGACAGCTAGCTTGAGTTCTACATCTTCGGATTTCACGCTCTTAGCTGAGCTTTTTTATTTTAAGTGCCTATAAGTATGTAGATTAGGCACAAAAAATCTTTGCTATGGGCCCCAAAAAAACCGATATTGATATATAGAACTACGATCAAAATTAAAATTAAAATTAAAATTAAAACTTTTTATGTGGGGTTCTGGATGATTACTCCCTTGCTTCTGGTTTTTGTACGAAATTTGAAACGCCACGGTGTCTATAAGCTCTTGAATGTAGTAGGGCTGGCTACTTGCATGGCGGTATGTCTGTTGATTCTTCTTTTGTTACAACAAGAATTCAGCTATGATATCTACCATAAAGAGGCAAACCGCATTTATCGGGTTTTACGTTACCGAGTATCATCTGATGCTGGTAATGGTTACTATTCTCGAGGCTTAGAAGGACCGGCAGGACCAGCGTTCTTATCCGAGATTCCAGAAGTTGAAGCTATGACAAGGTTCATAACACGTCCAATGTGGGCAGGTATTTCAAATCGAGGCTTTAAAGTTTCGGGTACGATAGCTGATGATAATTTTTTGACATTTTTTACGTTTCCTACCATTCATGGCAGGACGGTTTCCCAAATTACGCCAGGAACTGTTTATTTAACAGAACGTTTGGCCAAAAAACTTTTTGGTTCGATTGATGTCGTTGGCCGGTCTATTCGTATTGAGTTTAAGTGGCTCGAAGGCGATTTTCTAATTGCGGACGTTTTGCGCGATCCTCCTTCCGAAACTTCGGCAGAACTCCTGTTTGACCTTGTAGTTAGCCGCCATGCTTCAACAAGTGAGAGCATCTCTTTCAATTGGGAAAATTGGCGACATTCATCACAGAGTTTCTTTATCTATACATTCATTCGCCTAACTTCAGGGACAACGCCAGAAAACCTTCGCGAAAAGCTCGACAAGCTTGCTTCCCGACACTGGGCAAAGGGGGTCTCTAATCAAGAACGATACGACCTTCTACCTCTTCTCAGAACACACCTCTATGCCAAACACGATTTTAAATTGAGTCGTGCGAAATTTCATCCACCTTTTGGTGATATTTATCATTGCTATGCCCTTGCATTTGCCGGTGGTTTCTTGCTTTTAATCGCTTGTATCAATTTTGTGAATCTGGTTACAGCCCATGCTGAAGATCGCGCTCTGGAAGTTGGTATACACAAAGTTTTAGGAGCAACCCGTTTACATCTAGCTAAGCAATTCCTCTTTGCGATGTTTTTAATGTCGACATGCTCGTCTATACTTGCAATGGTCCTTGCTCAAGCAGCTATTCCTTTGTTGAATGGATTTTTTGTAACAAATTTGAGTCTCAATTTTTGGTCTTGGATTTTCTGCTTAATTATGGCTATCGTTACAGGCCTTTGTGCAGGAGTTTATCCCGCATTGTTCTTATCGAACCTTCACCCATCTCAAGCACTCAAGAAATCACGGACTATTTCAATAGGTAGGTCTTATCTCAGACAAGGACTTGTTATTACCCAGTTTACGATTGCAGTCGTGCTGATTATTGTCACATTGATAGTACAAGCGCAAATGTATAATATTCGAACCATCAATCTCGGATTTAAGAAGGATGGTCTAGTGGTCATTCCTCTATTTCGGGAGGATCAATCTTTACTGGACAAATTCGAAACCATCCGTGCACGATTTCTCGAGTCACCAGATGTTGTTGGATTTACTGCATCGGCTTATCCACCAGGGTGGGAGAATACCCGAGATGTTAGGAAGGTTAATCGACCGGGAATGGTTGATTCCATCACTGTACATCGATTACCGGTGGACCATGATTTTACAAATGTGTATGACATTTCGATAAGAGAAGGGCGAGCCTTTAGTCCCAATGAAAGAGATAGAGACAAATACTTGCTGTTCAATCAAACGGCTTCTCAACGGCTGGGTGGGTTAGGAATAGGCGATATCGTTCAGGTTCGGAATTCAGATTACACAGTTATCGGCATTTTTGAGGACTTTCACAACAATACGCTCTACAATCCCATTGGTCCGCTCTTTTTAGAATATTCTGTAACCTATAACTATGTTACTCTAGATATTCAGACAGAGAACATTCAGCGCACTATGGATTTTCTAGAAGATATATGGAAAGCCTACCTACCTAATCGCTCTTTTGAGTTTCAATTCCTCGACGAACATCTGGACCTATTTTATTCAAAAGAACGCCGTATACAACAGGTGGTTACAATATTGTCTTTGTTGACAATTTTCGTGGCCTGCTTTGGATTGCTAGGACTTATTGCCCACACGGTGCAAGTGCGTAATAAAGAAATTGCTGTACGAAAGGTTCTGGGGGCCTCTGTTCCACAAATTGTGCTTCTGTTGGTTAAAGATCAAGCGATACTCGTGATTATAGCCAATGTTATAGCGGCACCTATAGCTTACATTATTGCGGAAAATTGGCTGGATCAGTTTGCTTATCGTATTGACTTGGGGCTTGGTTTATTTCTAATAGGTGGTTTTTTGTCCTTAATAATTGCCCTAACAACGATCATCACTCAGACAATAAGGGCAGCACAAGCAAATTCAGTAAATGCGCTTAGGAGTGAATAAATGTAATGCTAAATTACCGACAGAATATCTGCCGTTCGCTTTGCTCCGTCCATTGAAATGTCATGAACAGAGTGTGAAGACAATACGCCTCTTTCAATACTCTCAGCAATCCGATGAGGTCTCAGATCTTTTGCCATAATCATCTCAACTAAGCCTAGATTACTCAGTGTCTGCCCTCTCAAGTATTGATCATTTGTCAACCCGCTTGGCACAACTAAAGCAGGTGTTTTTGTTTCTAAAATATTCATACAGGTATTATACCCTGCACGACTGATAGAAAAATCTGCAGCCTTCATCCAATGAATGAAATCATTAGTAAACATCTCAATCTTAAAAGGACCATTTTCACACCCTCTTTGGAGTTTCTTATATTTTGACTGGGGAATAAAGAGTCCAGTAAAGATGATCATCTGGCGATTGTTAATTTTATTGTGCCGATATAGGAGTTTCCAAGCATCAATACAGGGTTTTACGATTTTATATGCATCCGCGCCCCCACCTGAACTCACTAGAACAAATGGATGAGTGTAATCAATAGATTTTTCACTAATCCTTTGGGCAACATATCCAGTATACAAGATTTCAATTTGTAATTTTTCTATCCAAGGAAAGTATTGATCTAATGTGTTAACTCGAGGATCTGTATGTACAAGCAAACACTCAAAATTGGAGTTCAATGTTGAAACAACCTGCTCATAGTATAATCTTGCCTTGCGTCTTTCACGCTCTTGTGGTGTGAGTAGAGGGTTCTTAGTATAAAATTTCTTTTTATACCACTTAGCGAGGGGATCAGGTGGGACCCGATTAGAAAGATGAGAGGTCGCTGGGCTTTCGCGAGGAACATCTCTTAAAGAACATACAACCTTACAAGAACTATTCAATGTCTTGACTATGCTTAGTGCCTGCATTAATTCATTAGCTAATGTCCACCGAAAGGGGAAATATTCGATAAAAAAAATATCAGGTTTTATAGTCTCAATTACCTCTTTTAAAACCCGTTTTCTACTATTCAAAGCTTCCTTTAATGATATTTTGCGGTTTGCAGAAATTAATCTTCCCCAATTAGAAAAATATATGGGTTCTTGTTGTATAATTTTAACCGGTTCAGGTATATCTGAATCAGGGATTCTTCTTCCCCCCTCTACCCAATAAATTTCATGCCTTTCACTAAGCTCACGAACGATTTGAAGTGTGCGAAAATGATGCCCGACACCGTGCAGATGTTGGCTATGAAAGAGGATCTTTTTTTTTGACATTTCTATATTGCTCCTCTAAAGAGTGGATAAAAATCAAGGAAGAGTTACAGTATAAAACCTTTTATCTATTATTTTCCTTCATATGTAGGAAATATGTCTCTATATCGTTCATAATCTTTCCTCAACCTAGTATTCAATTTAGCTCTCTTACGGATCTCAATCTTTTATCTAGTTGATCTTCATATAGAGATTCAGGTGATAGCAAGTTGCCAGTCCCTACACCTTCCACAAAATCATCGGGCGCAGTATTTCGACTAAAGAGGTACTGTGTTAGTTTTAACCATATTGTTAGAGGCCTTAAAGTAATCTTATGGCACAACCCTTGCGTTCCAATAATATATCCTTGTCCAACTTGCCTTGAATCAATGATTACAGATCCACTTTGGGGGTGATAAGCGATACCACGAGTATTCCAAAAAACTGATTGTGTCGTAGGATGTCCATGGACTTTGGAATTAAGCAACCCCGAAAGAGATCCCAGTCGATATCGGGCCTCCAGCCAATCTTTTTTAAGCGTCATATTATCGATTAAATTCGCTATGCTTAAATTTCTATGAAAATCACTCGGTAGTTGTCCATGTTTAGACACACATCTATGTATAACATTTCCCGTAGCCTGAATGCCAGAGAATGAAAAATTGTGTCTCCCCCCGACGGCAATACAATTTTGAATTAGGCAATCGCTTCCAGAAATTGAGTAGAGATACCCATTACCATTTCGGCCTTTATATTGAGGATAACGAAAGTCACAGTTGCGAATAGTTATGTTTCGAGATGCCGTAATTTTTATTCCGTGCGATAAGATGTGGTATTTCCTTTGATTGCCTTTGGGACGAAAAGTATTAACCTTCTGCACCCAACAATCAATCGCGTTGCGGATGAAAATGACGTGGGAGTTATGTACCTCGTAACCTGCCGTGTCTCTAAAATACCAATCGAAGCTACTGATATTAGGTTTAGGGTTTTCCCTCATACCAATCGATAAATTTTCTATCCCGACACCTTCTATGTAGCTATCAATTTTATAAATACGAGCATGATCTCTCCTCAACAGATAATAACGCGTAGGGATATCAATTTCTACGATCTTTACTTCGCTATCTATCTTGACAATTTGACGATAAAATATCGGCCCGCCAAGTGTGTCTTGAGACCAATATCCTAACATATCATGCTCTGTTAGAAAGGAATCTGTTGCGTCGCTTATTATGACAATCTGATCATTTTCTTTAAAATGTGATACATCAGAAAGAGGGATTCGTGTAGTCGGTTCAGTTAAGTCCTGCACTATATCCACTGACAATTCTGTAGACGAATGCCAGTTTGAAGGTCCTCTTGGTGTGATAAATATAACCTTACGATGTCTCATGTAAGGTTCGTCATTAAATAGAAATGTCTTGTCGACACCATCACCTCTTAAGATCACATTATCATATGAAATCTTGAGTGTAAAGGCCTTGTCTTGAGCAGGTTTTATTCGGTATACGCCTACTGGAATATGAACAATCCCTCCGCCACTTTTGCCCACAAAGTCTATAGCTGCTTGAATACCAGTTGTGGATTCTTTTATTCCCGTCGGATCAGCACCGAATACATCTTCAGTCACATCAACTTTCATTGTTTTTGAAAATATGGGAATCTCCTTCTCGCCTCTTTTATACCCTGCAAATGAGAAATCATGTAGAAAATTGCCATTGGAGTCTTTGTGCCCAGGTTTCCAGTCCAACGGATAGAGCTTGCTTCTCCATATATCTTCAGCCAAGGCCGTATTACACACAAGTAATGAGCCGAGAAGAGCCCAAGAAGATAATCCCATAATTTCTAAAAGAAATATCTCTTGAATCTTCAATAACTGCCAGAATCTATAGGATAGTATTAAATTAAGAATTGATCTTATCATAGTCATCCGATTGATCTCACTGAGGTGCGCCCCAAAATTTGAACCGGTATAAAGGCTAATTGACATTGGGTGTCAGCGTGGTATTTTCTCACCAACAGGAGGAGATACCATGGGTAAGAAAACCAAGAAGTCCTACTCCGCTAAACTCAAGTTCCAGATCGTGTTAGAGGCATTGACCTCAGACAAAGAGGATGCAGAAATCGCGCGTGCTTACGATGTGCATCCGGTGAGTCTGTCAAAATGGAAGCGTCAGTTCCTTGATAGTAGTGCAGAGATTTTCTCTGGCAATGATACAGTCAAAACGTATGAGACACGTCTTTCTGAGTTGGAGCGATTGCTGGGTCAGAAAGAAGTCGAACTGGCCTTGCTCAAAAATTTTTTAGGCAACCGTTGAGCGTGTCTGACAAAGTCTTTTTGGTCGAAAAGCATAAGAGCAGGTATGGTCTGAATGCGTGCTGCCGTGCCTTAGGCTTGTCGAAAGGGACGCTTGCCTACCGTCGTGGTCGGGCCTCTTGTTCGAGCGCAGATGCACAGATAAAGGCCGAGATCGTCACCACAATCAGGCATCACCCCGATTATGGGTATCGTCGCATCAAGGAAGACCTGATAGCGCGTGCTGGCATCGTGATCAATCATAAGCGGTTGCGTAAGATCTTGGCAACCTATGAGTTGGACTTACCTCGTCATCTGCCAAAGCGTGGCAAGAATCCGGTATTAAAGCTGATAAGCCAAGTGGGACAAGACGCTAATTTGGTCCAGAAACGCACCGTTGATCCCTTGCGTGTCTTTTGCACCGACTTTACAGAACTGCTCTATTGTCAGGGTGATAAAAAAGCGTGGTTAATGGCCTTTTTAGACATCCAGACAAGATGGATCGCAGGCTTTGGCGTGGGCGCACATCGCAATCGTGCCCTGGCGATATACTGCCTCAATCAGTTGCAAAATAACTTGGCCTGTTTGGGCAGGAGACTTTCGGACATCCTCATTCATCACGACCGCGATTCGGTTTACACCTCATACGACTGGTTACACCGTGTATTGATAAGAGAACGTGCAGGGATTTCTTTTGCGATGAATGGGGCAAAAGATAATCCGTGGATAGAGTCCTTCTGGGGACGTTTTAAGACAGAAAACAAAACTTTGATTATGCACGCAGACTCTTTGGCAGAACTTATCTGTGTGACAGAGGCGCAAATGACGTATTACAATCAAGATCGACGGCATTCTGCCTTGAGCTATCGTACGCCACAACAAGTGGTGCAGGCAATTATTATGAGAAATATCACGGCTGATCCTTAGCGTAAATTAGTCTAATAACTGGTTCAAATTTTGGGTCACAGATCCCACAGATATATCAGAATTCAACTATAGAAAGTCCTGTCCATAGTGGCACAAACTATCAGGTAATGATAGGTTAATCTTTATCTCTTTGAGACATTCTAACTTTATAAGCGGCTATCCATTCCCGACCTTTCTGTCTCTCTTCTTCATATATAATTTCTCCTCGCAATTCTGCAGCGCGAGCACTAGCACTGCCCAAGTGCTCTACCCAACAGCCACATGCAATTGCAGTTCGCCAGCCTAAACATTGAGCATTCCATATAAGAGCCGATTCTTGGCCATAAAAAGGACTATCTTCTGGAAATCGACCGGCGTCTATCCAAGCCTGACGGCGAAACATAAGACAGAATCCAGACAGACGCTGATCAAATAGAACGCGATTTTTAAAAAAGCGTGAAGAATAAAAAAGAGAGGCTTTCTGCTTTGTCTTGCAGTTATTAGTCATAGGCCCAACGAAGCCAACTTTTTCATATTTTTTCATAATTTGTAAGAGCTTTTCCAGCCAACCCGGGGTAACGAAACAATCGGTATTGAGCAAAACACCTATCTGGTCAGAGTCATTTCTCCACCCCTGATAATGTTCAATCATCTCATTCCATACGACCGCTAAATTCTGGTTTTTAGGACCGTTGTCATATACAATTGGCTCAGCAAATCTTAAGTTTGTATGCTGCATTAAGGTTTCTATACAGCGCCTTTCAATCTGAGGCATTTTGTATAGTACAATGAAGATCGGTATCATCATCTCACTCCTGTACCCAAATAGATTAAGGCCAATACTCCAGACCTTAGAGCCTTTTTTTTTATCCTTTCTTTCGTGCAACAAATCCCATTTGAGTTACAAACTCATGTTCGGATGATTTTGCGATCAAATGTGTGGACCAATTCAGGTCTAACTGTAGACTTGAAAATTTCGTTGAAGCTTCCAAAGTCAGTTTGCCCAAGGATTGGCTTTAACTTTTCGTATAAAAAACGGCTGTTCTGGATAATTTCTGGAAAGTTCAAAAGTGTGATAGGAATGAATGTTCTTGATAGAGCCAATGAAAGTTTATAGAATTGCTCAAGAAGTACTAATTCCTGGTGACCAGGGTTTGCAGCATATACTCCGCCAGGTACTGCTACTCGTGGTTGAAAAAAATGTCGAATCCGCTGTTTCAAAGTTGATTTCACTAAGGCCTTTCTTGTCACCTGCCTCCTGCTTTCTGCAGCTGAAAAAAGATCTCGCACAGGAATAAAAACATGCTCAATATGAATGTCTTCCCTCAAAACGACCTCTTCTGCATAATTACAAAACCAAGGAGACTTTACAATGTAGGGCACATCATTCCGCCGAATATCGTGTTCTAGACCGGCATTAGAGATTTCATGTACTTCCAGATCATCTGGTTTAAATCCCGTATCAAGTCCAAGGTATGTAAGTAATTGGACAAGAAATGTAGTGCCTGTCCTTCCCGTGCCAGAAATCACGACATGCTTTCTAACCATATGCTCATTCCCCATATCAACTGAACCAAGAAGAATAGTTAGCTTTGGTAGCCAAAGTAGAGTGTAGTATTTCGAATTATCTCTGCGCCTAAATATATGGCCTGAGCAAAAAGCACATTCCTAAGGCCCTAAAAAGTCTAAAGTGCTATCCGGTAAATTTTAACTCCTAAAAACTGTCTCCGTCTTATTGCCGGATAACAGAATATTCAACCCTACAAAGATGAGACACATCCAACCCATTAAAGCTATCCACCAACCCATTAATCATATTTAACACACCTCAAAATTTGTG
>JAPPAB010000175.1 GCA_026705765.1 Gemmatimonadota bacterium | reverse complement strand
AGAAGGGAGTGGTGGGCCACGCTTCCCGGTCGAGTCCGGTCAGCGACACCAGCCCGGCGGCGATGATAGCCCACATCAGTAGATTGGCGGCTACACTGTTGCCAGCCATGTAAGCTATGGGGCCACGCTGTTCCCGTGCGGAACCTTCTTCCCGGTTCATGGATCACCTCCGATCCGCACCACCATGCCTTCGGTTGCGACCTGAATCCCGCCTATGACGACCGCCTGACCGGCTTTCAGCGTGCCGGTTACGAACACCTTATCATCGGAACGCTGAAGGACACGCACCGGGACGATGGTCAATAGTGAGTCATCGCGCACTGCCCAGACCTCGTTGCCCGGTCTGAGTGCTGACCGCCGCAGGATGAAGTACTGGTCTGGGATGATTCCCTCAATTCGCACTTCTGCGAATTTGCCCACGAGAAGGGGCGGGCCAGGATCCGCGCTTGCCGCTTCGACTCGGGTGCCGCTTGTAAAAGGATTCGGGACGCGTACGATGACGTTGATGGTGCGCGTCTGTTCGTCCAGGGATGCTTCCGCTCGATCTACATAGCCCTCCCATGCGTAGCTCCCGTCGCCGTATTCAGCGATGACACGAGCCTTGACCTGCCTATCTCCGTCGCCAGCTTCCAGATCCCATAGGCCGGGAATGAGAACTGCGTTGGCGTCGGAGAGGGGAACTACCACCTCTACTGCGTCGGTCGCGTAAATTCGCCCCACACTCTGACCCGCCACCACGAACTGCCCCATATCTATCGATTCTGCCTGCACGACGCCTCTGAAAGGCGCGCGGACTTTTGTACGTGCCAAAGCCAACTCGGCATCGGCGAGCACAGCACTGTCTCTGACCACCGCGGCGCGGGCTGCCTCGAGTTGGGGTTCCCACAGCGCAAGGGGATTGGCCCCGGCTATATCTGTTTGGCCATGTCTGTATTGCGCGTACTCAGCGCGTGCGATCTGAGCTTCTTCATTGGCCCGGAGGAGTGCGACATGCTGCGCGGCCACGTTGGCATGCGCCTGCTGAACTCTGTTGCGGTAGTCGGCGTCATCAATGCGGAAGAGTATCTGCCCTTTTCGGACTCGTCCGCCACTCTGAAAGGCTGAATCCACCCAAACGACCTTACCATTGATTTCAGTAGCGACATCTATTTCTGCGACAGGCCGAACGGTCCCTGACCCGTACACTGGAATTGCACCGGTGCCGACCACCGCGGAAGCCGTGACTGCGAATGGTGCCCGGGAAGTAAGAGGTCGGATTTCCGGCTCGGGCTTCAACCAGATCATAAGGTAGGCAACAATCGTGGACATGAGAAGGATGGCACTGGCAGCGAGTAAGCTTTTTCCGCGATTCATCTCTTTTCTCTTTCAGTACATGCTGATGGGGATCATCCGTGGTCCTGCGGGCAGAATGGGAATGGACCAGATGATTCCATGAACTACCATTTTTGTCGAGAATCCTGTACGAAAATACGAATATATCTAATAAAATACAAGCTGTTTGGCCCATTTGGTTCCTGTTAAGGGCTGAGAAAACCAGTCATCAGCCCCCGACCCTCCTAATCTTTCACCTTGCACACATGCCATAAATAAGTTATAAATGATATAGAGATTCTTAGCCAGGGAGGGTAGCGTGCGGGCATTGATTCAGCGGGTATGCAGGGCAACGGTTCGCGTTGAAGAACAAATTGTTGGGCAAATTGATCGCGGTCTTTTGATTCTGCTGGGTATTAGCGATACCGATGGTCTTTCAGATGTGGAATATGTCGCTGAGAAATGTGCAAATTTGAGAATTTTTGAAGACGATCAGGGGAAAATGAACAGATCTCTGCTCGACACGGGTGGGCAGGTGCTGGTGGTTTCGCAATTTACCTTGCACGCCGATACCCGCAAAGGTCGCCGTCCGAGTTTTAATCGGGCTGCTCCACCAGATATTGCCAAATCCATGTACGAGCAATTTGTCCAGCGCCTTTGCACCTTTGGCATTCACACCGAAACCGGTGTTTTTGGTGCGTATATGCAGGTCGAAATTCACAACACTGGTCCCGTTACATTGATGATTGACTCAGAGATATGAAGAAACTGATTCTCGCTTCTGCTTCACCCAGGCGTGCGAGTTTGTTGCGCTTGTTGGATATTTCGTTTGAGATTGCGCCGAGCAATGCCAATGAGGATCTGGATACCGTCTTGCCACCTGCCGAACACGTGCTGGAAATCGCACAGCGCAAAACACGGGTTGTTGCCCATCAGTTCGACCGCGCGCTCGTTTTGGGGGCCGATACAGTTGTGGTATTGGAAGATACAATTTTCGGAAAACCGGATGACGCCAAACACGCCACAGACATGCTAGCGAGACTTTCGGGTAAAACCCATCAGGTCTATACAGGGCTGGCTCTCACAGATACGGAAACCGGACAGACCCTCACAGATGTTGCAACTACCCACGTCACGATGCGCGTGCTCTCATCGGAGGATATCGCGCGCTATGTCGCCACTGGTGATTCTATGGACAAAGCCGGTGCTTATGGCGCGCAGGGGCGCGCATCTGCATTTATTCAATCTATATCCGGTTGCTTCTACAATGTTGTGGGCTTGCCGCTTGCATGTTTTTGGAGCCTTTATCATCGTTTGGTTGGGCAATCGCTCTGGACGATTATACCCGAAATAGATCTAACAACGGGAAATACAAATATTTATGTCAGATAAAAAACAAGAAATCGCTGAGATACTCAAAACGCAGCGCGAAAATCTGGGTCTGAGTATCGACGATATTTATGAACACACGCGGATCAATCCCGAGTTTATCAAGGTGCTTGAAGCGGGTCAATTCGAGTTATTGCCCGTAGCTTATGCGCGTTTGTTTCTCAAAACTTATGCACAGGCACTCAACCTCAATGTTCGGGACATCCTTTCTCGCTTTGAAAGAAGCGTAGCACTGCCGCGTGAGCGGGTCACAGCACCGCCCTCTCCAGAACGCGGGATAAACCGCAGCGCAATATTTATCTCGTTGCTCGCATTCGCGGTGATTGCAGTGGTGATCATCATTCTCAATTCGCGTGAGGAAACACCGCCCACAGCCCCCCTCGATACAACCACATCACCTCTTCCAATACCAGATAGTACGGAATCGGTTATCTCAACCGAACAAATAAGCATTTCCGAAGAGGATATGCTGTCTGGAATGCAGGATAGCGCGAAATCCGTACAGGAGATGCAACTGCGAGATAGCACTGAGTCCGTTATGCCATCCCTATCGGAAAACCAGATGATGCCATCGGATATTGTGGCGGAGACGCCAGCCTTTCAACCAGCACCCGTTGTGCTCAGCACATATAATTTGTCTATTCCCGGTGTTATTGCCGAAGGAGAAATCATGATCCTTTCCGGCGTTGCAAGAGAAACTGCGCATCTATCTATTACTGCCGATGACCGCGGGGTTTTTGCCGGTGTGCTTCCTGTGGGGCGGCAGCAACGCTGGCTGGCTTATGACCGCTTTCAAGTGCAGATACAGCGTGCCAGCTCAATTTCGTTTTCACTGCAGGATCAGCCTCTCGAATTTGCCAGCCCACCTGATCGTGGCCTTCGTCTGACTATTTTCCGCACCCTCGTCAAAGTTGAAGAACTCGGCGACACGCCCTCTGCCCCGTAGGCAGACCAATAGTTTCCATGGCGCATTCTTTCGCACTAATCGTTCCTCTGGGCACGTCTCTCGACACATTCACCTATCGCATTCCCGACGATCTCCAGGACGATCTGCAAACGGGTTACCGCGTTCTTGTTCCTTTTGGAGAACGCTGGGTCACGGGCATTGTCGTCGGCTTTTGCAAAACGTGTGATCTGCCCTCCCATCGCGTCAAGACCATTGCCCAAATTCTGGATTCACATCCTCTTGTGACACAGCCGATGCTCGAATTGTGCAAGTGGATGGCCTCGTATTATCTGTGCAGTCTCTCGGAGGTCATCTCTGCGGCTCTTCCCTCGGGCATTCATCTGGATAGTGGGCAACATTTTGCCCTTGATAAAAATTTTGACGATGCGATCAGCCGCCTGCTTTCCCCGCGTCAGCGCGAGGTCGTCGCGGCTTTGGGCGAATTCGGTTCGGCATCGATGCGACAACTTCAAAAACGACTTGGAAAACAGGGCGTCCAGTCCGCGATATCTGGCCTTTTGAGGCGTGGTGTTCTGGTCGCGTTTCAAAAGATGTCAGCACCAAAAGTGAGAACAAAAACCGAGCGCACGGTGGCTCTTGTGCCCGATGACCCGCGCTGGTTTGACCTGGAATTGCCCACACTTGAAAAACGCGCTCCCCGCCAGGCGCAGTGTATTCGCCTTCTGCGTTCGGCAAATCGTCCTTTGTTGACCGCACAACTATCCGCAGAAGGGATTTCGTCGGGTGTACTGAGAGAAATGGTCAAGCGCAATTTGATATGTTTTATTGACCGGGAAGTGGTGCGCGATCCTTATGCCGATGTCGATCTTCCTCCGCCTGAGGATGTAACGCTTACGTCCCATCAAGCACGGGCTATCCAGGCGATTGGGCAAAGCATTGATGAAAATGCCTTTCGGGTTCACCTTTTGCGGGGGGTGACTGGCAGCGGCAAAACACTGGTTTATATTCGGGCGGTTGCACACGCACTCTCATTGGGAAAAGGCGCGATTGTTCTGGTGCCGGAAATCACTCTGACGCCACAAACCGTCCGTCGCTTTCGCGTCCATTTTGGCGATCGCGTCGCGGTGTTACACAGTGCATTGTCTCCCGGAGAACGCTACGATGCCTGGCGCGAGGTCCGCAGGGGAAGACGCGCCGTTGTTATTGGTGCGCGCTCAGCTATTTTTGCACCTGTTGAAAATCTGGGTCTTATCATCATTGACGAAGAACACGATGGTTCGTACAAACAAGACGATCCCGCACCTCGCTACAATGCGCGGGATGTCGCTGTGATGCGCGCGCATCTGCAAAATCTGCCCATTGTGCTGGGATCGGCAACTCCTTCTCTCGAGTCGCATCACAATGCACAGACGCAAAAATTCAACGCTCTCATATTGCCAGAGCGCATCGATAACCGTCCATTGCCCACTGTTACACTCGTGGATATGCGACGCGAAGGTGGTAGTTTGTTTTCTCGTCCGTTGCGAGAGAAGGTGCGCGAACGCATTGAAAAGGGCGAACGCACCATTTTACTTCAAAACAGGCGCGGGTACGCACCTGCGGTTCAATGCGCGGACTGCGGGCAAAGTATCCAGTGCGATCACTGCCAGGTTACCCTGACTTATCACGCTACTCGACGCCTGATGCTTTGCCATTATTGCGGTTATATTGAGCCATCGCCCTCGGCGTGCCCGTCGTGTAACAGCAGTAATTTTCATTTGTTAGGCGTGGGGACACAGCGCGTTGAAGAGACTCTCGAAGCGCAGTTTCCCGGTGTGCGCGTTTTGCGAATGGATGTGGATACCACGAGCCGCAAGGGCGCGCATGATCGCATACTCAGTCGCTTTTCCCGAGGCGAGGCCGATATTTTGCTCGGTACGCAGATGATCGCCAAGGGCCTCGATTTTCCCGGCGTGACACTCGTCGGCGTTATTTCTGCGGATACGAGTATCCATCTGCCAGATTTTCGCGCCAGTGAACGCACATTCCAATTGCTGACTCAGGTCAGTGGGCGCGCTGGACGAGGCGAGATTCCAGGGGAAGTCGTTATTCAAACTTATATGCCCGATGGCGAAGCCGTGCAATGCGCGCAGTTCCACGATTTTGAAACTTTTGCACAGCGCGAACTCAGTGCGCGTCAAAGTCTGGGTTATCCGCCCTTTGGGCGCGTGGTGCTGTTGCTTTTTAAGGGCAAAGATGAACACGATGTCACACACGCGGCTGGCATGATCGCACAGGCTTTGCGCGAACAAACATCTCCCGATGTCGAAATTCTGGGTCCCGTACAGGCTCCTCTCGCGCGTATCCAGGGCACCTATCGCTGGCAGGTTTTGCTCAAGTCCGATTCGCACAGTCATCTCAATGCCGCCGCCCGCAATGCCGCCACACAATTCGCTCCCAATAAACGCCGATCTCGCGGTGTGACTCTGGCGATCAATGTCGATCCGATGTCGATGCTTTGAGCGGTGAATTATGTTCTCTCGAATCAAATCTCTCGCGCAACATACGGCGGTCTATGGCATGGGCGATCTGCTCGGTCGCGCAGTGTCCATTTTGCTCGTGCCCATCTATGCCAGACATCTCACACCTGCTGATAATGGCATTTTGTCTCTGGCATTTGCATTTATCGGATTTAGCGCGGTTTTTTATTCCCTCGGTCTCAATCCCGCGCTGGTCCGCCTCTTATCTGGCAAGACCGATCTCGACAAACATCGCGCCGCATTTAGCTCCGCATTTTGGTCACTATTCGCCACAGGGGTTATTCTGTCGAGTCTGGTCTGGACCAATGCCGGGAGTCTCGCGCATCATTTTTTGGGCAGTTCGGATTACAGTACGATCTTCGAACTTATTGCCGCCGTTGTCCTTTTGGACGCGCTGTCAGAACCCCTTTTCACACTTTGTCGCGCTCGTCAGAGATCCTTTCACTATGCGATTGTGCGGGTGATTCAACACACGCTACAACTCGGTCTTACCGCTTATTTTATCGCAATTCTTGAACGCGGGCCAATCGCGGTTTTTGAAGCCAATCTCATCAGTTCTCTTTTTGCACTTATTGTCATGTTTCCCGTTGGTCTGCGCTTGATTCGTCCAGCTTTTGATGTACGCGCGTTGCGCGAACTTCTGCGTTTTGGCCTGCCGTTTGTACCCTCGGCTTTTTCTTTTCTCATCATTAGTCTGTCTGACCGCTTTCTGATCCGATTTTTTTTGGATCTCGACGATCTGGGGATTTACGGTATTACCTATAAACTCGGTTTGCCCATCTTTTTTGTGGTTAAAGCGTTTCGCTCTGCCTGGGCACCTGCCGTGCTCGACGAAACCGTGGATGAAAATACAGAGGAAGATACGCGGCAGATGTGTGCGCGTGTCACTACGTATTTCACGCTGTTCGGCATTTTTGGCTGTTTGATTTTAGCTACTTTTGCACGCGAAATTATCGTTCTGATTGCCGGTGACAATGCAGAGACTTATCTCGAAGGCATACGGGTTGTGCCTTTGGTGGGGCTGGCATTTTTCTTTCACGGTCTTTATATCATTCTCACCGCGGGTGTATATGCCGAAGGTCGCGCGGGATCCCTGCCGTTTATTGTGGGGACGGGTGCGTGTGTGAATATCGCTATCAATATTTTTCTTTTGCCCAAAATTGGATTTATTGCCGCTGCTTATAGTACGCTTATCGCGCATGTTTTGATGGCTGTTTTGCTTTTTCTTATTGTGCGGCGGTTTTATCCGGTTCCCTACGAATACGGGCGTTTGGGGAAGATATGTGTTGCGGGGGCGGTTGTTTTTGTCGTTTTATCCCCTTATCTTCACGATACGTCAATAGAGGGTGTTATTGCGCGTATCATTTTTATTGCGGGATATCCCCTCATTTTGTGGGGCTGGCGCTTTTTTACGCCCTAACAAACCGTTGACTTTGGTCTGCAATTCTGTATATTGATTTTTGACAAGGGTCTGCGTGACTGGCGAATGAACGTGGAATTGACCACGGGGAAGCGCAGTGCTCTTCATCCGATAGCCGATCGCCTGGGCTTATGAAATTTACACACAGCCCGGGCTATTTTTGTATCGGGCAAAACGCGAGGAGAATATCCATGTCCAGTCCTCTTGCCGACTATCTTGCCCAAAATCCCACTCCAAATCCCGGATTTGTCGCCTATTTGGCCTCGCTGGAACAGGTCGCTTCCGTATCGCCCGATGTGGCGAAAAATATCGTGGGCGAGTTGGCCGACCAGCGTTCGAATCTCAAGATGATTGCGAGCGAGAATTATTGCTCTTTGCCCACGCAACTGGCTATGGGCAATTTGCTGACCGATAAATACGCCGAGGGGATTCCCGATCACCGTTTTTACGCTGGTTGTGATAATGTAGATGCGATTGAAAGCCAGGCTGCAAAGCTGGCGTGCGATCTCTTTGGCGCGGATCACGCTTATGTTCAACCCCATTCGGGCGCAGATGCGAATATGGTCGCTTTTTGGGCGATTCTCTCGGGGTGCGTTCAAGATGTTGCACTCGAAAAAATGGGGGAAAAATCGCCGTTTGATCTCTCGGATGAAGCATGGGGCGCACTTCGCACGCAATTGGGCAATCAAAAGCTCCTTGGGCTGGATCTCGCATCCGGGGGGCATCTCACGCACGGCTATCGCATCAATGTGTCCGGGCGCATGTTTGAGGCGCATGCATACACGGTGAATAAAGAATCTGGTCTTATCGACTACGATGAAGTCCGCGACCAGGCCAGAACAGTCAAACCTTTGATTCTTTTAGCGGGTTATAGTGCTTATCCGCGCAAAATTAATTTTCGCATTTTCCGGGAAATTGCCGATGAAGTGGGGGCTGTTTTTATGGTGGATATGGCGCATTTTGCCGGATTGGTGGCCGGTAAAGTTTTTGCGGGCGATTTTGATCCGGTTGCCCATGCCCAGATCGTTACGACGACCACACACAAGACTCTGCGCGGTCCCAGAGGGGGTATGGTTTTGTGTACGGAAGAATTTGCCGAGCAGATCGATAAGGGCTGCCCGATGGTGCTCGGCGGTCCACTGCCCCATGTGATGGCGGCCAAAGCCGTCGCGTTTGAGGAGGCGAGTACGCCCGAGTTTCAAGCGTATGCTGCAAGTATTGTCGATAATGCCCAGGTGCTCGCCCAGGCGTGTATGGATGCGGGGCTTACAGTTCTTACTGGGGGGACTGACAATCACTTGCTGCAGGTTGATGTTACGCCTTTTAATCTCACGGGGCGCCAGACCGAAACCCTGCTCCGCGATGCCGGGATTACGCTGAATAAAAATACGATTCCCTTTGATCCCAATGGTCCATGGTACACCAGTGGTCTCAGGGTGGGGACACCGGCGCTTACGACGCTTGGTATGGGGGCAGAAGAGATGCGAGAGATCGGCGCGGTCATGGGCAATGTGCTCACCCATGCACGGCCATTGCGGTTCACGAAGGGCAGAAGTGCGGGCCAGTTTAGCAAAGTCCAATACAGAGTCCAGGATGGTGTGCTCGAAGACGCCCAACAGAGGATCGCCAATCTTCTCGAGCGGTTTCCGGTTTATCCCGAACTCGATCTGGCGTATTTGCAAGAGGCGTTTGGTTAGGTCAGCTTGTTTAACTAAATAGCAGTTTCAAATAAAACAGGGGATTGGTGAGTTGTTTTTTGGGGACGGCATTGGCCATCATGCCGCAGATTAGATCGCGCACTTTGTCGTTGTGTGCGGCTTTGTGGATTGTAAAGTTGAGAAGGGGACGCCATTGTCCCAATTTTTGCATTCGCGTGCTGGTCGCCAATTCATCGCCTATTGCATCCCATAATCGGTCTTCGTATCGCTTTAGAAAAGTCGCTGAATAATCATCTGCGGCAATGGCTTCCTTCACGGCATTAACGGCAAAACGCGCGGAATACAGTGCATTGCCAATTCCCTCGCCCGTGAAGGGGTCGATCAATCCTGCGGCATCGCCCAAGAGCAATACGCCATTCTCATAACTTTTTCGACGGGTGCTTCCCACCGGGAGATTCCATCCCACCGGGGCTTCTGTTGGGCGCGCATTTTTGAACCGATGGGCATAAGGCGAGCGGCTGATTACTTCGCTTAGTGCTACTTTCAAATCCACCCTTCGTTTCTTCAATACATCGTGACGCATGCCAATGCCCACATTTGCCGTTCCATTTTCCAGTGGGAATATCCAGAAATAACCCGGCAAGACTTCATCTACAAAATGCAACTCGATTTGATTGCCCAATCCCGCCACATTTTCGTAATAGCAGCGAATCGCTACGACCCAGTGCACGGATTCATGGGCGTATAATCCCGCTTTGCGCGCGACCATTGAATTAAAACCATCGCAGCCGAGCACGGTGCGACCATGTATTTCGCGTTCTCGGCCATCCACCACGCCGCGCACGCCCACAATTTGCTCGTTTTCTCGTATCAGGTCTTTAACGACAAATCCCTCATAACAGGTGCTCGCAACTTTTTTCGCTTCTTGGAAGAGAAAATTATCCAGTACCTCGCGCCGGATCACAAATCCTTCCATCGGCAGTATTTTGCCCGTGGCCTGGTCCTGATGATCATACCGTCGCAAATCTACACGTGCATCCACATGATTCGGGCTGCCAAATACGACTTCTCGAATGGTCGCGCCAGGCAATCGCGCGATCTGATCGAATAAGTCGAGTTCGTGCAAAATCGACACGACTTTGCCCGATAGCGCATCGCCACAGATTTTATCCCGTGGGAATTGCGCTTTATCCACCAGACAGACATTGAGTCCCGCGCGATGGGCGTATAACGCCGCTGTCGCGCCTGCCGGTCCTGCGCCAACAATGATCATGTCGTATAGCTCAGTCATATATCTCCCACATCTGAATTGCAATTGAAATCATCATATATTATCGTTTAGTATGAACAAGGCTTCGGCATTCCAGGTAATAGCGTTTTTCGTCAGCGTGGCCTATGGATATGGATTTTCGAGGGTAGGCGCCGTAGCGAACAATAGATTCGAATACGCTGTCTTTTGAAATGGGTGGCATGTAAAAACCGAGGGCGTCGGATTTGTTGCCCAGGTCGTCGATTACATCTTCGCCGTGGATAAATCCGACTTCGGCTTGGGTATTTTCTCGCGTGAACAGGTCGAGCGCGGCTTCCATTGTTTCGGGTATGGTTCTTTGAGATGGATTTTCAATTACGAGTATGCCGAGATCTCCCGCGGCGCGATAGGGGAGGCAATGGGTGGATGCAGATGATAGAGCTGCGGTGCGCTGATGTTGCGCGTCGGGCGATGAGACTTTTTCCAGACGCGCCCGGGTGCCCGATGCATTGAGCAAGGCGATGAGGGTGTTGCAGGTGTTCTTTGGGTCAACGCGGATGATTAGTCTATGGATAGGCTCTATATCTATCGCGTCGTCGTGAAGATTGATCAATTCGACCATGGCATGTCTGGCTGGATGTCGCGCTGCGAGTTGCCTGTCATTGAGTGTTGATTTAATTTTTTTCCATGCTTTTTGCGCGGCGGCAAATGAGTGGTTGCCATCGCCCATGGCGTAGAGGAGTGTTTCGTTTTCTACGCCGTATTTTTGCTGGATATAATCGGGTTCAATGCGTTTGGCGAGTTTTTGGGCAATGCGCGCAATGTCTTTCTGGCCGTCGATTAAGTGATATTTGAGTTGTCCTCCATTCATCATGAGTTCGAAATCGACGATGTTGGGATGGTCTTCTTCAAAGAGAGGTTCGATAATTTCTTTTTTGGGGTCGTCGATGAGTACTAAAATATGGGGGGATTCGAGCGACGCATTGCCCCGAACTTCGAAACGCGCTTCGAGGTTTTTGGGATAGGTGCCCTCGGTTGTGCGGATGAGGGTTTTTGACTGGCTGCGGCTGTCGTAATGTTCGAGGTCGAGGGTTACGACAAGTCCTTTGCGCGATTTTCCAGAAGGCAGGATGCGATCGACGAGCAAATAGCCTTCGGTTTCGTCGCGAAAAATGCCATTGGTGACAAAGCGTTTCATGTTGTTGTGTACGCGGGCTATGCGTTCTTCGTGTTCGTCGTCGTAGAGATAGACTTCGGGATAGATGAGGTCCAGGGTTGATGGCGTGTCTCCCACAATGCTTTTGACTTCTTCCCAATACGAGATGTCGTGTACATACTGATCACAGGCGATGATTGCCCATTTTCTTAAGTCGATTTCGGGGTTTGGGAGCAATATTTTGGGTACGCCGAGCGCGATGTTGTCAAAAAACATGGTGTTTTCCTCTGCAAGAGATCGATTTATTCTCATCAAACAGAGACAATTTAATGCTTTATCTCATAGTCTGCAAACACATACACTCTGAAAGGAGCAATTTATGGCGAGAAGACCAAATGTGCTGTGGCTGATGTCGGATCAGCACAATGCTAATTGCACGGGATTTGCCGCGCATCCAAATGTCAGGACTCCGAATATGGACCGCATTGCGGATGAGGGCGTGGTGTTTACACGCGCTTTTTGCAATAATCCGATTTGTTCACCGTCGCGGATCTGTTTTATGACCGGGCAGTATTGCCACACGCATCGGATGTTTGGCAATGATCATTCGGAGATTCCCGAGGCGAATCCCAATACGCTGGCGTGTCAGTTTCGGAGATATGGGTATCAAACGGCTGTGATCGGCAAGGCGCACATGGTTCGGCGCTGGGATGAGGATGGTTTTGAGCGTATCAGATATACGGATTTGTGCGATGCGACGCATTTGGATCCAACCGAGACGCATTATTTTAAGTATCTGGAAGATCTGGGGTTGTCGGATTTTTACGAAGAAGGCTCGGCCAGACCCGGGCAGGAATATACGATGGATGGCAGTGCGCCAGCCAAATTGCCATACCAGCATTCGATTGAGCATTATACGGGCAATGAGTCGCTGGCGTTTTTGAAGGAGCGAGACGATGAGCGGCCGTTTTTTTTGCACATGAGTTTTCAAAGGCCCCATGCGCCGATTGCGCCTGCGGCAGAGCATTTTGATATGTACAATCCGGATGAGATGGTGTTGCCCGATAGTGCGATTGATTATTTTGAGCGTCACTTTGCCGGCAAGCCCGAGTTTATGCAAGAGCGTTTGGCCGATGGGTGTGGGTATCCTCTGGCCGATCCAAATCCCGATCGCTTGAAGCGCTGTTTGGCGAGTTATTACGCGCTGATTACGGCGATTGATTCCGAGATTGGTCGGGTGCTGGATTATCTGGATGAGGTGGGGGAGTTGGAGAATACCGTGGTGTTGTATTGTGCGGATCACGGGGATTTTGCGGGTGATCACGGGTTGTTTCACAAGAATTTTGGGATTTACGATTCGATCCACCGCATTCCTTTTGTCTTGCGCTATCCGGGGGGGCCGTCTGGCGCGAGGTGTGATGCGATTGTGGAATCGGTCGATTGGTATCCCACGCTGTGTCGGCTCTGCAATATTCCCATTCCCGATGGGTGCGATGGGCGCGATTTGATTCCGGTTGTGAATGGCAAGGGAAATGGGAAAGACGCGGCGTTTTGCGAATGGGATTGGGGCAATCCCGGAGGCAAGGTGTCGGCGATTCGCACGCGAGATTTTCGGCTGGTGTTTTACGGGAATCTGGATGAGGGAGAGTTGTACGATCACCGCAATGATCCGGGTGAGATCGAAAATGTTTGGGCCGATCCAGAATATGCAGATGCGCGTTTTGATTTGCTCGCACAATTGATGCGGTTCACATTGCAATATCGAACCGATACGGGGCGGTCGAGTCACGAGAAGGGTTTGAACAAGCGGTTTGCGCCGACAAATCTGGTTCACAAAGGCAGGCGGTATTGGCGCGATCTGAAAGAGGCATATACGAAAAAAACAGTTTGGCCGCCGGGTGATTAACGCTTTGTGATGGAGATTACGACGATCAGGCCGATAAAGAGGCCGGGTATAATAGAGAAACCCGCTTTCAGGCTGGCGCTGTCTCCGATAACGCCCATGATCCAGGGGATGAGGCCAAATCCGGCAATGCCAAAGCAGGCGAGTACGACAAAGAGCATGGTGGTGTCAAAGGACAGGTGTTCTGCGGCTTCGGCGAGTATGGTGGGCCAGAAGCAGGCGGTTGCAAATCCTGCGAAAAGGAGCAGGATGTAAAATCCAATCAGGTTTTCGGAGAAGGGAATGCCGCTGCTGACGACAACACCGAAGATGGCGGAACCGAGCATCAGGGTTTTCAGGCGGATCATCTGGGATAATTTTGCGGAGAGCAAGCGGCCCAGTGCCATTGTGATCGCAAAGACGACGACAGCGATTGCACCGGCGCGGGGCATGTCCTGGAGGTAGGTTTCCACATAGCTGCGGCTCCAGAATGTGAATGCCGCTTCGACACCTGCGCCCAAAAATATGGCGATGGCAAAGAGCCAGAATTTGGGCGTTTTGAGGATTTGTGCAATCAGGTGTTTGGATGATTGCCGATCTGCTACGGAGATGGGAAAGCGCGATAGGTGGAACGAGATGCCCATGAAAAGCGCACCCGCTGCCGCAATGCGAAACACGAGCCGCCAGGAATATCCGAGGGTCAGGAGTTCGCCAAAGAGTAGCGCGGAGACCATGACGCCGACGGGGTAAAAGGCATTGGTGATGTTGAGGTATTTGCCCGAGTCTTTGGGGTGGATGTCGATAACCAGGGGATTGATGAGGGCTTCGGTGAATCCACCGCCAATGCCGGTGACCATGAGGGACAGGATAAGCATGGGATAGCTATCGGCATAGCTGATCATGAGGAGGCCGATGGCGAGGAGATATTGCCCCCAGGTCACAAAATGTTTTTTGCCCCATTTGCGCGCGAGGATGCCGGACAGGATTAAGACGACGAGCAAAAGACATGTTCGCGCGGTTTCCAGGCCGCCGCTTTCAGAGAGGGAGATGGACAGAGCTCTGGATATTTCGGGCAGGCATATTGGGGTGACAACACCGCTGGTGGCAAACATCATAAACCCGCCCCAGCAGGCCAGGTCGAGTCTGGTGAGTTCGGTTTTCATAGGCATCTACTATTCCAGATAATCCATTTCGGGGCGCAGGTCCCAGCGGATCGTATCTGCGGGTTTGGTGTGGCGCGCCCATGCGGTGAGGATGCGGGTGTCTCTGTTTCGGGCGGCGAGTTGAGAGGCGATGGCGTCGGGATTCCAGCCATTGAGGATGCGGGCGGTAAAATTGTTGATCAGGTTTTGACAGGACGGGTCGTTTGCGCGGTCGTGCAATTCGTTGGGGTCTTCTTTCAGGTTGAAGAGCTGACAGGGTTGATTGTGGTAGTAATTATATTTCCATTCGTCCTGCCGAATCATGCGCTGGTACACACCTTTGGAAGGAAAGGGTCCGCCCCCGCCTGCGCTGTCCTGACAAAATTCGGAGAAGGCGAGGTTGTCCCAGGATGTGTTTTCGCCGCGCATAAGCGGCAGGAGTGAACGTCCACGAGAGTGGGGGAGTTCGGGACATTGCAGGGCGTCGATCATGGTGGCGTTGAGGTCAAGAGAAGATATGACGTTGTCAAAGTGCTTGCCTTCGGGCAGGTGACCGGGCCAGGAGAGGATGGCGGGTACTTTGGCGGAGTGTTCGTAGAAGGTTTGTTTCCACCACAGGCCGTGTTCGCCGGCTTGTTCGCCGTGGTCTGACATGTAAATGATGAGGGTGTTTTCGATCAGATCGTTTTGGCGGAGGGCTGTGAGAATCTGCCCGATCATGTAATCCATGCGATCCACAAGTGCCCAGTATGCGGTGCGCGCGCGATGGATTTCGGCTTCTGTGACGGTTTCAATACCGCAGCCTTCGCGCCAGGATTTGATGTGGGGATGCAGGTCGTCTGAGAAGGGGATAGAGACTGTTGGGGGAGGTACGCGGCCATCGTAGCGGTCGTAGTCGGCGCGACGCGCGACAAATGGCTGGTGGGGCAGCATATACCCAACGGTTAGAGAGAAGGGTTCTGAAGGTTGTCCTGCGCGTTTTTTTACGCCCAGACGGTCGAGGTATGCGACGGTTGCTGCGGTTACGTCTTCGTCGTGTACCTGATAGGCGCTTTGTCCGATACCCGATTTCGTCAGGCTGACGCGAGCGGGACCTGCTGTGCCCGATAGCATCCCGTGGTTGACGCCGCCACCACCAGGATGATTGGGTCCGTGGTCGCCTACGAGGCGCTGGGCGTATCCGTGTAGCTGATCTGGTCCATTGGAATGCATGCGTCCGACGAGCACGGGGTCATAACCGCCCGCGCCCATTGCATGGGCAAATGTGGGAATGCTCGAGTTGAGAATATGGGAGTTTGTCCAGACTTCGTTTTCAAAGGGATAGCGTCCCGATAGCATGGACATGCGCGAGGGTACGCATATCGGCGAAGGACAATAGCAGTTTTCAAATACAACGCCGTTTGCAGCGAGGCTGTCGAGGTTGGGGGTTTGAACGACCTTGTCGCCATAACAGCCCGTCACATAGGGGTCGTGCTGGTCGGAATGGATGTAGAGCAGGTTGGGTTTTGACTGTGCCATTGTATGTCCTGTTTTTGGTTATGAGTGATTTTGAAATAGCTTTGGTCTGTTATTGACTATCCGAGACAGGGTAAAGGGTTAGTCTCGCTCTCTTTCCTGCGCCTTCATCGGCAATTATTAGCGTGCCGTCCGCAGCGAAGGTAATACCTTCAGCCTGGCGATGCCATTGGGCGGGAAACTCTCTGGCTGCAACGACCTGGCCTCCCGGCGTGATCTCCGCAATAGCTCCCTGACGAGCAGCTATGATAAAGTAATTTCCCGATACCGGGTGTCGCTCGATTCCCGAAGGTTGGAATTTTTTTCCTTTGATGTGCCGGGCGAATTCAACGACAGGTATTGCGATATGTGCATCTTTGATTAGCTGTTTCTCGTCAATTGACCAGTGATATACTGCCAATTGTCCCATCATGTCTGCGCTGCGAGCGTCCTTGCACATCATTAAGAGTGCCCGCTTGCTCTCGTCATACGCCAGGCCCTCTATTTCGCAATCTCTGCCGACGCCAGTCGTATAGACATTGAAGAGAACGGACTCGCCAGCAGTTCCCTCACGACACTCGTATAGTCGGCCTGAACTCGTGACCAGATAGATCTGTTCGTCAATTGTTGCAATGCCCTCAAAATCACTGGCAACCGGATTCTTCATATCCGATAATTGGAATGCTTTTGCGATTGATCCATTCTGATAGTCGATCTCGAAAATGATCCCTCTTTCATCATTGTGCGCCAGGAGTCGGTTGTCTCTGGTCATTGCCAAACCAGAGATTTCCTCAAGCTGCTCGGACAGCTTCCAGTGCGTTGCGGTCTCTTCGTTTAGCGTATAGCTTTCAAGAGATATTTTCCTTTGTAATACTGCTGCCGTGTCCGCCAGAGGGTGAGCGATTGAAGTATTTGGATCTGTGTCTGAGGGATTTCCACTAAAATTTGAGGATGAATCCTCTTCATAGTCTAATACAGCCATTGTGTCCGCTAAAGGACGAGCGGTCGGAGTATCTGGATCTGAAGATGGATCCCCTCCATAGCCCATCGACAACAGGTAGAGAAGAATGCCAAAACCAAGGAAGCCCAGCAGGAATTTATCTGTGTGATTCTTCATTTGCAATGATACCGTTATGAGTGTGCTTGCCAGACTTTTCAAGTGATAGGAAGGCTTTGAGAACACCAATTTTAAACTTTTGTCAGCGTTGCATTTTTGATACTTTTTTTGCTTTTTTCAATATCCCGGATGAGGATAGGCAGATCGACGGATTTTTTTAACGAAACATCATACACAACAATAGCGGTTCCATCTTCTTTCTCGATCACATCTGCTACTTGCCACTGTTTGGTCCCGGATTTCAGGATTTGAGCTGTTGCTTTTTGCGCTGTTTCGACCTTCGTTGTGTGTACTTCAATCCGGGCATCATAAGAATTCCCGGTAGTCTTTGTCCCAGAGGTCTGGACCGAGTGATCAGGTGAAACAATACTCCAGCCGGATAGTACTGGTGGCTGCGCGCCATAATTGATTTTCCACACACCCAGTGTTATGGTGACGAAAGCCAACGATGCGAGGTAGGCCACAGTCGTAAGCTGGGTGCCGGCCGCCAGCCCTATCCCGATGACCATAAACATGTACACGCCCTCTATGGTCGATTTGAGTGAGAGCCGAAAGGTGACGGCGGCTACGATACCCGCCAGACTGAACGCAAGGGCAAGACTACCCTTCACCAAAAAAACAACCAGCGATATGGCGACAGGTATCACGAGCAGAGTTTGTGCAAAGGATTGACTGTATTTCTTGGGCGGATGCGTCCAGGCATATACCCAGGTAATTGGGAGGGTAACCGCGAAGGCCAGTACCAAAGCGACTACAACTGGAATCGTGTGTTCCGGATCGGCGAGCCGGTTTATCCCTTCTTTGATGTTTCCAAGCGGAACGGCCGCATCGACCCCGGAGTTAAAGGATGTTCCTACAAAGATGCGTTCGCGTTCCTGGGCGACGTAATGAAGAATTTCCGGGAATATGTGAAAAATCGCATTGAGAATCAAAAGCCACGTGATATAGTAAACGGCGAGACGTATGATGATGTTGTTGAGCATCGCATCCTCCCTTATGAGCTAAAACATAAAACCAGCGCGCAGATATACGCCCGTCAGGTCATCGCCTTTTACAACTGCCGCGCTAAAGGTCTGCTGGCGCTTGAGAAAAGACAGCCAGAACCCACCTCCGATACTGGTGTGCCATTTATCAGCATTGCCCGGATCTCCGTCATAAATTACCCGTCCGGTATCAGCCGTACCGAACAATCCGAATTCTCCCGACACCAGAAGCTTGATTTTTGTCAGAACCAGTCGCAGTTCGGAATTTCCATACAGCGCAGTTTCTCCAGAGAACCTGTTTTTCCTAAAACCGCGCAAATTGCCACTGGATATGCCACTACCGACAAAACCAGATCCGCCCAGAAAGGCACTTTCGTGAAAGGGAAAGGTTCCCCACACCTTCTTGCCACCTGCTCTTAAGGCAAGGGTTGGGGTAGTCGGTATAGGGGCTGTCAGGTAAGTACTGGCTTCCCCATCTATGCTGCCAAAGGTCGATTCTACATCCCAGACGCCTGGATAGATGTCTCCGGCAACCCTGACTCTGATCCCCTGAGTGGGATACCCAGGACTGTTACGCGTGTCGTACACGACTTCACCCAGTGCGCCTACCTGACCGAAGGAGTCCGTACCGTAGAGTGGTTGATCGAGCGAACCGATATATTTTTCTCGATTGGAACTGAGTGGTGTGTTTGAATACTTGATAATCGGCCCAAAGTCAATGGTTAATTTCGAGCGGAGCGATCCCATACCAACATGCGGCATATCTCCTTTATGATCTCCTGCTCGAAACTCGAGGGCAGGTGCGAAAACAAAATGTCTTTGTTCCACCTTATAGAAGGAAGACGGCTCAGGAGTTTCTATTTTGTTACCGAATCCATTGAACCGAATTGTCTGGAATCCGGAGTATTTTAAGTAGATTCTCGCGTCGAAGTCGCGCATGAATTCGCGAAAGTTTCCGGTATAGGAGGCAAAGGGCTTGATTCCCTTGAGATCTCTGTCTTTCGCCAGCCCGATCTTAAAAAAATGTTGCGAAGAGAAAGGGTCTTTTCGGTAGCCGAAATGCTGCCGATGGTAGGTCGCCCCCACGAATACATCCATATCCGGGTTTACCCTGATAATCGGAGCGGTAATAGCCTGTCCGCCCCAGTCCAGTGCATATCTGGCACGGAGAAGCCGTGCGGGAGGACGCTTGTAGGGTCGCTCGTCGATTTTCGCTCCTTTGCCTTTGGCGAACTGATTTTTGCCACGATAATCATAAAACCGGGTTTTTGAGGCGCCAGATTGGGATGCGTTTGTAAGTGTGTCATCCCCACCGCCACCATCAATGCGAACGACAATCTGCCCTTTTGTCCCCGATATTTCCGCATGGTCATCCCCACCCCGGAGGTATATTCGAACTTCCCGGGTTTCCTGGGGGTGGAAAGTTCTCTGGAAATAGGGTGTCTTCCTTTTTCCGTCAGGGTCTTCTATCAGACCGATACGGACTGATAGATCACCATTCGGCAGGTGTTCACAATGGGCGTACTCATCCTTATCGGTTGCCTGGATTTCGACCTGACGGGTAATCAATTCATAGTATCTGCTGGCAAATTCAGGCAATGCGTCCCGCCTCGATTTGAGGGCTTGTGTAAGCGCTTCTCCAATCATTTTGTAATACGGTGGTGGGAGTTTCCTCACGGCATCCTCAATAACCTGGTCGGGCAGGTCTCTGCGAAACGCCGTTATGACCGAGTCCCACGCGGTCTTATTGAGTTCGGCCAGAAACTCGCGGTCCATTTCCCAACCAGTAGTCGATAGGCCCACCAGGCTTGGATACTCGTCTTCGAACTTGATTTGCCTGGGGAGTCTTTTGCGCGCCATTGCCATGGCAAATCCCTTGAAGCCGATAAAAGCCTGGTCGCGGTCTTCGGGTATTGGAAGCCATGTATAACAATCGCTATCGGGGAATTGCGCCCATCTCCACTGGCCGTAATGGCGGTCCTTGTCGCCGATGAAAAGATCCATCAGTTTCGCCTTTAGATAGGCACGGGCATCGATGCGGTTGCAAGGACTTTCTTCAAGGTGTTCCCACAGCCTCTCCGTTCCGCTGATCCTCCGGGAACCCGCAAAGCCGGGCGTATCGTCCGGTCCTTCAGACGGGTGTTCTTGTAGCGTTCCGATGAGGCCGGCAAATTCTTCGCGATACTCTCCCAGCCTCGGATCATCTGGAATGACTACGAGCGTGTGTTTGGAATGGAGGATACCAGTGGCTTCCATCAGCGGATCAGCCACGAGTGCCCCTGTTGGTAAAAGCGCGCTGATCAAGTCCTGGAGGACGTCATCTACGATCGTATCTTTGAGTTCGTCCCATATTCTTTTGGTGGGATCTTTATCCAGAGAGCGGACCGTATATCGGCGGCCATCTTCCCCTGTAAAGTGAAGCGAGATAGATTGCCCAAATCCGCCGGTGCGAAGCGGTGTCAAGCCACCTCCTGCGCTGCCGAGGTCGAGGACTGCAACCTCGATAGGAGTGGTCCATAGGTCACGGTTATTGCTGCCGTAGAACCAGCGTTTGAATCCGCCAGCCCGGAATCTTTCTCCTGGAATTACCATGTGGGTCTTAGCACCCGGTGGAGGAATAGACCGGTGAATCCTGTATCCTGGTGGCGGTGAATCCTCATCAGGTGTGGCTTCTATCGGAACGGAAAAAGCGAGCACCAGGAAGAATAAAATGGCGTTCCATCTGGAAAATATCATGCTTTTCCTTTCGTTTCAAGGTGATTTGGATAAGACAGATGAATATGCATCAAAACGCAAATCCGACTGCGGTATAAATCCGGATATCCTTTTCTTCTGTGCTCACAATATCAATGCGAATGGGGCCTAAAAACGTCGTGCTGATATAACCACCAATACCAAAACCGTGGATACGGGTATTGGGCTGATCCGGATTGGAAGACATATTGTACAGACCGCCCTGATAGAAAATTCCAATAGCACTGAGCGGTATGGATCCCCAAAATTTCATGTGGCTCCAAACAGAAATGCCCGCCGATACGAACCTGAAAGCTCTCAGTTCGTCGCGTTTGAGACCGACAACGCGCAATGCTGCGTTACTAAAGTGTCCTGCACCACCTAATGCGAAGTGTTCATAAATCGGCGCGGACTGTGTCATATAGCCTCCGTGAGACCAGAGGCCCACACTCAATTGCGGATGGGGGCTGGTGAAGTATGCGAGTTGTGTTTGCACCTGCTTATGTGAAAATGTCCGATGAACCCATTTTGCTTGCGTTTGACAATAGATGCCGTGTCTTGTCAAAAACGCATCGTCTCGGGTGTCAATGCCTGCAGATAGCCACAAGGCGGGGAGATCTTTAGACGCATTGCCTATTGAACTGTCCGCACCGCGAATGCGGACATGCTCAACTTGATACCCCACTTTGAAACCTCCCCAACTGTGGAACAAAACCTGCATGCCCAATCGCGCGCGAAAACGTTTCTCGTTATACGTGTTCTGGCGTTGCCCATTTTGAAAATACAATCGGTCTTGATTCCATACTCGAATCTCCCCGGGGAAACCCAGGCGCCTGGATGAGCGAAAAATTAAATCCATTTCAGCAAGCTTCAAATTGCCCAATAGGCCTCGAAAATAAAACTCTGCTACGGGGCCATAAGCATTTTGATGTGCAAACTCGGTCAGTGCCGCAACCCCAAAATCATTGTCGTAATGAAGTCCTATTTTCAATTCACTGGGGGGGTTTTCAAGCACCTGAAAAACCAATTCGGTATAGTCTTCATGGTAGATAACTTCGTAATCTACCGTTTGAAATAATCCGGTCGCATAGAACCGGCCAGATTCGTTTTCCAGTTCTCGAAACGATATCGGCTTATTGACAAACTTTTCCAACCGCGATGTAAATACCTCTTGTGAATAGCGTTCTAAGCCTTCAATTCGAACCCGGTCAATTACAATATCCGATGGTATATCTACCCAGGTTCTAAAATCAAAATCATCTGGCAATATCGACGGTCTTGACTTTTCAACGCGCTTTGAAATGCCGAGTGTTTGCAGAGCCTTCCAGATCGCACCCAGATGTTTTTCGGCTTCTTTTTCCCCAATCGGGATCAAGGTATATGACAGATTAAAATCGCCTCCATCAAACTTTTTTAAATCGGGCATGATCAGCACATGGGCGCGTTTTCGATTTGCAATTTTTTTTTCTTCAATTCGAAAACTAACAGCCTGATCAATGACGTCGATGATATCTTCAACTTCGTGCTTTTGAGTGCGTAAAGGCGTGGCACAATCCACGGCAATAACAAAATCAGCACCGGCGTCTAATGCAACATCTACAGGTAGATTATTGACAATGCCGCCATCTACGAGATGAGTTTGTTCTGTACTTATCGGCGCAAACACCCCGGGAACAGAAATACTCGCTCTGATTGCCGTGCCGAGCGAGCCATTTTTAATCACGACCTGTTCGCCAGATAAAATATCTGTTGCAATTGCGCGAAAAGGCGTTGGCAGCCGATCAAAATCGTTTCGCGCCCGATAAATTGCGCCAAGGGTCAATTGATTGAGAAAATGCTGAATTTTTTGCCCGGCAAAAACCCCATAAGGTAATTTCAGGTTCAATTTATCGAGGCGCAATGCAAGCATCTGGCGATCAGCTATTGGTTTGCGATTCAAATTCGACAGACGGCGGTTGGGGTGATTATTGGTTATTTCCCACCAATCTGTTCCTACAATAATGCGTTCGAGATTATCAACAGAATATCCAGCGGCGTACAATCCTCCCACCAGAGCACCATAACTCACGCCTACAATCATATCAATGGGTATGCCTTCGCGCTCGAGCACGCGCAACACGCCGATATGTGCCCCTCCACGCGCGCCTCCTCCACTGAGCACCAGTGCGACTCGGGGCTTCTGTTTTGCAAAAGCAGGAAGCGTGCTGAACAGGGCAAAACCGAAACACAACAAAGACATGCTCAAAACAAGTAGGCTTTGAACTATCCCGCATTTTGTTGTGTATAACTTTTTGTTCGTCATCTAATTTCCGGCTTTGAAAGATCGATCCGCTCTCGACCAACTTATGGCAAATCAAATCATTTTATGCACATATCTCAATGAATTACAGAATTTTAAAGCCAATATATCGCCCTTATTAAAGAGGAACAAGGCTTATTCGGATTGCGTCTGTAGCAGGGCAATCAGGCCATTATACATTGGATCAAAGTCGCCAAAGCAACAGCCCGCGAAACATGCGGACTTGCTCATTAGGGATCGACCTCATAGACTAGACTACGCACAACCAGGTAGAATTTGCCATTGGCGTAGGTAATCCCACGAGGATATCCACTGTCGGGAGACAGATTGAAGTCGGAAGCAGTATTGCGCTGTCCAGAACTCGTATATGCATACACCTTGTACCGGTAACCATCAACCACATAAAACCTGTCATTGGCGTGGATGATCCCTTTAGACAACACATTGTCGGGAGACAGGTTGAAGTCGGAAGCAGCATCGCGCTGTCCAGAACTCATATATGCATACACCTTGTCCCTTCTACTATCGACCACATAGAACCTGTTATTGCCGTAAGTGATCCCTGCAGGATCATCATTGTCGGGCGATAGGTTGAAGTCGGAAGCAGCATCGCGCTGTCCAGAACCCATATACGCATATACCTTGTACCGGTATTCATCAACCACATAGAACCTGTCATTGGCGTAAGTGATTCCTGTAGGGTCATTATTGTCGGGAGACAGGTTGAAGTCGGAAGCGGCATCGCGCTGTCCAGAATTCATATACGCATATACTTTATCCTGGTATTCATCAACCACATAGAACCTGTCATTGGCGTAAGTGATTCCTGTAGGATCATCATTAGAGGTATCCAGTCCGATGACTGCTGTTGATAGAGGGTATCCTCCAACCTCCGATGCTCTAACATAGGCTGTTCTCACATAGTTTGAACAGCCTATGTCATTGCAGGCCCGTACCCAGTATCCTATGCTGCGAAAATTACGATGACTACTAAGGTGAGCAGTGGTTGTGTCACTTACATTAGCTATTCGCCTGCAGCCCCCTGGGCAACTAACATTGAAGAAAATAGCACTGTCATAATATACCCGATAAGAAGTTGCGCCAGGAGTAGGATCCCAGGAGATTCTGTATTCATAAATAGAACTATCCCACCAATACCGTGCATTGTCAGGTGGGGGCGGTATAACGCTACTGTCGCCACCACCTTGCCCACTACCACCTTGCCCACCACCTGTGGGATACGTTGTGTCAAACACGCCCACAAATGCCAGAAAGTCCGCCAAATTTACGATTCCATTGCCATCAAAATCCATCCGTGCATCAAATCCCACATCCGATGATGACTTGTTAAAAACCGCGACAAATGCCAGAAAGTCCGCCAAATTTACGATTCCATTGCCATCAAAATCACCGGGGCCAGTCGCAGGTGCAGTAAAGGTGATGACCGCATTGGATACATCTAACACGTCAACATCGCTCCCACTGGTTATTGAAAGGCTTTTGACGATCAGTGTTGCACCGCCTTCAAGCGACCTCGTCACCTGCAAATCAACCTGCCCCAAATAACCCGTTGAAGGCACAGAAGCACCTGTGGGGAATAACGCGGACAACTTTGTAGAGCCAGTGCTTATCAGTGCTCCTCCTGTCCAATCCGTGCCCGATACATTCCCAATATAGCTGGAAAATGTCTTGCCCGGCAGATCGAGTTCCACTGTATAACCATTGGTAGATTGACCTACGCCTGCTGGCACGAAAAATTGAAACTGAATCGTATCTCCCGCCTTTTGTTCGGGAAGGGTTTGCACATTGTTGTTTTGCACAGGGCTTTCGATCTGCGTATCCACCTGGAGTACCAACCCTGACAATGCGCCTAAAAAGTGTTGGGCAAATGAGGGGATCAAAAGCAGTGATACGAATAGGAAACAGAGTGATAGGCGTTTGAAAATGGACATGGGGAAAATCACCTTTTGCAAAGTGCGAGATTTAGCATTGTATTCCATCTCCGGAATTTCATTGATCCTCACGTATCCTCGAGCGTTTGGGCTTCAATTCGATCTGCTTGTACTCATCAATCTCACCGATGGGTTCTGTCAGGAGGCAGTTAATCGGAATCAGGTGCTCAGATGCTATCGCCAATTTAGTAGCGGTAGGAGAGGGCAGGGTGTAAGCGTCAGCCTGGCTGACATCGACGATGTAGCCCAGATCGGACAGAGACTGGATCGTGATCGCGCTCAACGGTTGACGCATCGCTGCACCGGGAGAAGCGAATCCCTCCATGAGTTCATGGGGACCGAACACAGACTGCCGCCAATGACCGTCTCGTGTACCCGGTCCGCCTTTCTCATTCTCCACCGGTACCTTCCCATCCGCGTAGTTCGTTCCGCCTGCGTCATTGAACGCCTCAATTGCACTTGCACCAGCGAAATGCGTATCGGCACCATCTACCTCTACAGGGATGATAAAAAATTGGTATTTGATTGACGGATTTTTTAACAGGCCGAGGGGTTTCCACGCAGTACCGATTCCCAAACAATGACCCATCTCATGCAGATAGAGATCTTGCAGAGCTTCAAGCGTAAAATTGCCCAGGTCAGACGTGTCAAATTTCATTTGTGCTACAATCGGCAATTTTGATTGCTCGCGCGTTTCTCGAGGACCAGCACTCCCCAGAGTTTCACCCGGACCGTCAATATTAGTGAGGCGTGCGTAGATCCTCAGGTCATCTACAAGACCGAAGATCTTAACGCCGTCTATCGTACCTCCCTCATCTGAACTGACAAAAACATCGGGGATGTCGCTCGTGATAATGTTCTCCCAACGCGTAACCGCGGCATTGAAAGCTGCCTGGTGAGCTGCAGATGGCTCGCTACCGACCCAAATGACTTCGATATTGAAGGCATTGGGATCGGGCGGAGCGGAAAACCGCCACTCTTGGGGTGAGTCGTAGTTTTGTTCGCTACCACATTTGGCGCGTAAAGTGCCTGTGGTTGTTGAAGAGAAGGTCATTTCGATTGTACAGGTACCGCCCAAATGCCCCCCATCATAGTTTTGCGTCAGTATGCCAGTGTTCGAGCCAGTATTTGCATATGTATAGCTTCCCGGATATGCATTGTTTTCCTCAAAGCGACCGGCAGACAAAAATTCGATATAATAGGACTCTACTGATAGGACCTTGTCGCTAACAAATGTATTGAATGCATTCTGATCTACCGGGGCAAAGCCTGGAGCGGGACGACTGGTGGTGCTGTTGCTCGATGGCGACCAGTCGCTCGTGCCTTCGTCATTGGTTGCCCGCACCTGTACCTCGTAAGAGGTCTCAGGCATCAAGCCCGTGATGGTCGTGCTCAAGCCCGGCCCAATATGGGACCAGTCGGTGAAGCTGCCTCCTGTCGCCCTGTACTGCACATCGTAGTCGCGTATGACGGGACCGGTATTTCCCGGTTCTGCCCAACGCACGCTCAGGCTATTGGATGAAGCCGTGACTGTGGGCGCAGCAGGTCTGCCCGGCGGTTCGTTCTCATCGGTTAGGGTGATCTCCACGCTAATGGTCGCACTGCCGCCTTTGCCATCCTGTGCCCGCACAGTTACCGAATAGGTATCCTTTATCTCATAGTCATACGTCTCACCTGATTGGGTACTGAGTTGCCCGCTGCCTGAGACTATGGTAAATGCAGAGGCATCTCTGCCTGCGAGGCTATATGTGATCGGGTCGCTATCGCCATCTGTCGCACTGACCGGGTTTCCGATGTTCTGCCCTGCGCCTGTGTTTTCTGCGATGCTACGCGTCGCGCTTGTTCCCTCGCTGAACATCGGGGACTGATTGGCTATGGTTGTTCCGGTAGCCGATGGCGACCAGGGACTTTCGCCCTGAGCATTGCGCGCTCGCACCTGTATCTCGTAACGGGTATTTGCAGTTAAGCTCGTGATTGTTGTCGTCGTACCAGTTCCGGTATGGGGCCAGTCGGTGAAGCTACCTCCTGCCTCCTTGTACTGCACATCGTAGTCGCTGATGGCGGGACCGGGGTTCGTCGGCGCTGTCCAGCGCAGGCTCAAGCTGTTCAAGGTCGAGGCTGTGACTACTGGTGCATCTGGTCTATCTGGTGGTTCATTCTCATCTGTGAGGGTGATTTCCACGGTGATGGTTGCACTGCCGCCTTCGCCATCCTGTACTCGCACGGTTACCGAATAGGTATCCTTTGTCTCATAGTCATACGTCACGCCTGATCGGGTTCTGAGTTGACCACTGCCTGAGACTATGGTAAATGCAGAGGCATCCCCGCCCTGGAGGCTATAGGTGAGGCGGTCATTGTCGCCATCTGTTGCGGTGACCGGGTTCCCGATGTTCTGCCCTGCTCCTGTATTCTCTGCCATGCTGCGCGTTGTGCTTGTTCCTTCGCTGAAGACTGGGGACTGATTGGGCGCGGGTGGAGGAGGGGCACTCCTCACGGTCACGATGACAGCACTGGAGCAGTTGTTACCCGTGTCGGATTCGCCCGTGACTGCCTCCACACAGGCTCCGTAGTAATATCTGCCAGCACTTGACGGGGCTGACAAGAAATCCGACTCGTCACTGGTTTCAGAAGGATCAAGGGAGCTAACATAGTCTGTATCTATTTCTGTATCACTCTGGTCAATCGTCTGGTCGGTTGACAGATAATAGCGCAATGTCGTAGAGGAAGATCGTCCGCCACCCTGATTGCGAACAGTGGCATACAGCCTGAAGGATGCACCTGGTCCCGGACTGCTATTGCTGACCGAAGGCGATTCGACGATTAAGTCAGGGCCGAGAACCGTGACGGTAACAGCACTGGAGCAGTTGTTACCCGTATCGCTCTCTCCACTGACGCTCTCGACACAGGCGCCATAGTAATGTGTGCCCTCACTCAATGGTGCCTTCAAACGAGCCCATTCATCACTACTTGCAGATGCATTAAGGCGGCTCACATAGTCCGTGCCTACTTCTGTATCACTTGTCGAGATTGTCTCATCGGTTGACAGATAATAGCGCAATGTCGTGGAGGCAGACCGCTCTCCTCCACGATTGCGAACAGTCGCACTTAGCCTGAAGGATTGCTCTGGTGATAGGGTGTTATTATCGACCGAAGGTGATTCGACAATCAGATCGGGATTATTAGCACCAGTACTACTGGTCGTGCCATTGCCCGATGGCGACCAATCACTCGTGCCTTCGTCATTGGTCGCTCGAACCTGTACCTCGTAACTGGTATCAGTTGTCAAGCCCGTGATCGTCGTGTTCGTGCTCGTGCTTGTATGGGACCAATCGGTGAAATTGCTTCCTGCTTCCCTGTACTGCACGTCGTAGTCGTTGATGGCAGGGCCGGAGTTAGTCGGTACTACCCAACGTACGCTCAGGCTGTTCGATGAAGCCGTGACTGTGGGTGCATCAGGCCTGCCCGGCGGTTCGTTTTCATCGGTAAGGGTGATCTCCACGGCAATGGTTGCACTGCCGCCTTTGCCGTCCTGTGCCCGCACAGTTACCGAATAGCGGTCCTTGGTCTCATAGTCATACGTCTGACCCGACCGGGTCATCAGTTGACCGCTACCTGAGATGATAGTGAATACAGAGGCATCCCTGCCTTCAAGGCTGTAGGTAAGGCGGTCGTTGTCGCCGTCTGTCGCACTGACCTGGTTCCCGATGTTCTGGCCTGCTCCTGTGTTCTCTGCTATGCTACGCGTCGTGTTGGTTCCCTCGCTGAATACTGGAGATTGATTGGCTGTGGTCGTTCCGGTAGCTGATGACGACCAGTTGCTCACGCCCTGTGCATTGCGCGCTCGCACCTGTATCTCATAACGGGTGTTTGCGGTCAAGCCCGTGATTGTCGTCGTCGTGCCAGTTCCGGTATGGGGCCAGTCGTTGAAGTTGCCGCCTGTCGCCCTGTACTGCACATCGTAGTCGCTGATTGCAGATCCGGAGTTTGTCGGCGCTGTCCAGCGCACGCTCAGGCTGTTCAATGTTGATGCTGTGACTGTGGGCGCATCTGGCCTGCTCGGTGTTTCGTTCTCATCGGTGAGGGTGATGGTCACGGCGATGGTCGCACTGCCGCCTTTGCTGTCCTGTACTCGTACGGTTACCGAATAGCTGTTCTTTGTTTCGTAGTCATACGTCACACCCGATCTGGTCCTGAGTTGACCGCTGCCTGAGATGATGGTGAATGCTCTGGCATCCGTGCCTTCGAGGCTATAGGTGAGGCGGTCGTTATCGCCATCTGTCGCGCTGATCGGATTTCCGATGTTCTGACCTGCGCCTGTGTTCTCGGCTATGCTGCGGGTTGTGCTTGCGCCCTCGGTGAATACTGGGGGCTGATTGGGGGTGGGTGGGGGAGTTGTGCCGCCCACAGTGACAGTGACCGCACTGGAGCAATTGTTACCCGTGTCGGACTCGCCAGTGACTGCTTCAACACAGGCTCCGTAGTAATATGTGCCTGCACTCGACGGAGCGTTCAAATAAGCAGATTCCTCGCTGGTTTCAGAAGGGGCAAGGCGGCTCACATAGTCCGTTTCTACTTCTGTATCACCTGTTGTGATCGTCGCATCGGTTGATAGATAATAGCGCAATGTCGTAG